>CAZCAK010000427.1:0-1704 GCA_964496605.1 uncultured Acidiferrobacteraceae bacterium
TTAAAACAGTTTAGGCTCACGAAGAAAGCCCGCCCGCTGCGGGCTTTTTTTTGGGCACCTTATCAGTCGTGCCCGCTTGCTATACTCAGGGCACAAGATCAAGGCGGCGAATCGTGGAAGGTGTTTCACTCTCAGAACTGTGGCAGATCGTCGCGCTTCGCATAAGCGAACGCACGACTTGGTGGCAACTTGCCGCACTGGCGTTTGGTGTGCTCGTCGCCGTCGGTTTCAGTGCATTAATTCATCGCAAACAATCCGCAGCGCCGGTCGGCGTTTACTCAAGCCCACTGATTACCGGGCCGCTGATTTTGTGGTTATGGTTGCTGATTGCGGCCTCTTGGATGCGGCGCAACTGGGGGCTGGATACCGATCTATTGCATTACGCCATCTTGCTGGTCGGCGCGCTCACGGTCATTCGTATCGGCGTGTTTATCTTGCGCCACAATTTCAATCCGGGCAGTAAATTATTGGTGCGCTGGGAAGGCGCCCTGACGCTGACGATCTGGGGCATCGTCGCGCTCCATATTCTCGGTTGGTTGCCGGCGGTCACCGATGCCCTGGACGAGCATGCAGTGGTATGGGGCAAGGCGCGCATCTCGGCACTCACGGTGACCAGCTTTTTACTTTCGAGCGGCGTACTCGTCCTGATTGCGCTCGGCCTTGCGAACGCCATCCGCCAACGCCTGCAACGCTCCGAGGCCTTGACCGCGAGCATGAAACTCGCGGTGGCCAAACTCAGTAAGTTTCTATTGCTGACGGTCGCAGTGCTCGTCGCCGTAACCTGGGCCGGTATCGATCTCACCGCGCTCACCGTATTCGGCGGCGCGCTCGGCGTCGGCATCGGTCTAGGTCTGCAGCGCGTTGTGAGTAATTTCGTCAGTGGCTTTGTCGTCGCCTTTGAAGAATCGGTGCGGCCGGGCGATATCGTCAGTATCGGTAACGTCTTCGGCACGGTGCAAACGCTCGATGCGCGCTTCGTCGTCGTACGTAACGGCGACGGCATGGATATCCTAATACCGAACGAAGAGCTGATTACTTCGCAAGTAACCAATTGGTCGTACCAGGATTCGAATGTGCGCCTGCACCTGCCAGTACATATCGCCTATAAAGACGATCCGGAACATGCCATGCGACTCATGCGCGATATCGCTGCGGCACATCCGCGCGTCCTATCGACACCACCGGCGCAGACGTTTCTTCTCAGCTTCGCCGATCATGGCATCCTGTTGGAATTGGCGGTCTGGATCGGCGATCCGCATATCGGTTTGGCAAATGTGCGCTCCGAACTCTATCTCGCGATTTGGCGCGCGTTTCAGTCCGCAGGGATTACCATTCCGGCGAACCCGCAAACGACGAGTCCCGCGGTCGCGGCAATATCCCCTCCTCACGGAATCTAAGGTAATCACGCAAGATGTGTGCGTGATCGAATGCGAGCGGTGCCGGAAACGCGGGCGGCACAAATAGCGCGAGATTGGCCGCGTCGTCGGCAGCGCCCGGTGTGCCGCGCGCATGCGCGAGGTAAACTACCCCGACGGTATGCCCGCGCCGATCGCGCCGCGGATCGGAGTAAATTCCGAGCAAGGTCTGCAATTCCACGCTCAATGACGTCTCTTCCAGCGCCTCGCGGCGCGCAGCCGCCTCGAGCGTTTCGCCGATATCGACGAAGCCACCGGGAATGGCCCAGCCGAGCGGCTCAAACTTACG
>CAZCAK010000428.1:0-1687 GCA_964496605.1 uncultured Acidiferrobacteraceae bacterium
ACGATTTCACCGATCTGTTGCGAGGATTCGCCGAGACGCTTAATACGTTTCGCGGTCTCTTGAATTTGCTCGCGCATTTCATCCATACCCTTGATGGTATTCTGCACCGCCTCGGCGCCGCGCTTCGCGGTTTTCACCGAACCTTGTGCGACTTCCGCCGACTTACCGGCGCTCTGCGACATATCGTCCATCGAACGCGCCATCGCCTTTACGCGATCGGTCGTTTCGGTAATTTGCTGCGCCTGGCGCGTTGCAGCTTGGGTCAGTTCGTGCGCGGTTTGACGCGAACGTTCCGAGGCCAGCGCGACTTGTTGCGCCGTAGTGTTAATACGCTGTACCAGGTTGCGCATTTCCTTCACGGCGAAGTTGATCGAGTCCGCGATCGCGCCCGTGATCTGCTCGGTCACTTCCGGTTGAATCGTGAGGTCGCCATCGGCGAGGTCGCCCATTTCGTCGAGCAGTTTCAAAATAGCGTCTTGCGTTTGACGGTTTTGATCACTGATCGCCCGTGCGCGCGCCTTTTCTTCCGAGAACAACTTGTAGAACACCATGATCAAGAACAGGAACGAGACCACGGCCATGATGTACTTGAAGTTCTTACCGACCTCGCGCTTTTCCGCCAACGCGGTGTAGCTCTGCACTAATTTTTGCGATTCCGACAATAGCGGTTCGCTTTGTTCGAACACGACTTGGCTCGCACGTTGCGAGACGAATAATTCCGCGGCATTGCCGAGAATACCGTCGATATGCGCGTTCATTTCGTCGAAGGTGCTGGTTGCTTCCTCGAGTTTTACCCGCACCGAGGCCGGTACCGCGGCCCGCATTTCGGTCTGGGTCTCGCGGAATAGCTTGGTATCTTTACCGAATTGCGCCGCCGCCACTGCCGCTTCATTACCGCCTTGGGCGAAGAGGTTGACGTCCTTGGCAATGCGTTGGCTCAACATGCCTTGGCGACCGGCCTTGTAAATAAGATCGGTCTTCATGCCAGCATTAGCACCGGCTTCCACAATTTCATCCCAGATCGCGAGCAGCAAGGGGCTCATCTGGTTAATCGCCACCACGTGGTCGCGCATGGTCAGCATCGGCTTCTCTTGATCGAGAATGAGCTTGACGTTTTCGCGGACCGGATTCCAAATTTTGGTGAGTGAGGTCAGGGCCGGCTTCACGGCCGCCGGGCTTTCAGGAATACCGAGCTTGGCGTTACCGGAAGTGAGCGAGGTGATAATGCTTTCGAACCGTTGATTCGATTCGCGCAGCGTCTTGAACGCGCCCTCTTGCCCAATAACAGATTCGCGCGCGTCCTTCGCCAGGCGCTGCGACAACATCAGAAGCTGCGACGATTGCTCAATGTATTTACTTTCTTTATCCGCTTCGACTGCGTCGCGGTTGAACAACCACGCCACGAGTACCAGCGACAAGAACATACCGACCAAGAGAAACGGCAGGCCGGTAAAAATTTTCATGAAGCCCTTATCGAACGAGAGCTTGGGAAACGCGAACCGCGGACGTGATGCATGAATCTCGACATACCCTTTATCTTGGGTAATCGAAATATTGTCCTGGGTAGGCTGATCCAAAACGACGACCGTTTTGTTTGCCTTGCTTGCCATACTATCTCCCTCTCTCGTTGTTCGTTGACGCCGGCACCGGCGCGCGCGGCCTTAGCCGATCGTTCGGTTATTCGGGT
>CAZCAK010000429.1:0-1671 GCA_964496605.1 uncultured Acidiferrobacteraceae bacterium
GTCGCCAATCGTGCCCGCAGTCGGCTGAAATCGGACGTGCTTAATCGGTCAGACAATACGACCAGCGCCCGTCGCCGACCGCGCGGCGGTTTTGCCACCAGCACCACCGCCAATGGATGAATAAAGACACTCACGATAGTCAACGCTTCCCACTGAGCGGCGCGGCGTAGACGCCAGGAACATCCAACATCGTCGATACGCAGCGCGGTAATCGCCGTGGGTAAGCGCGGAATCGCATGGAGGAACACACTGAAACCGGCATGTATTGCGAGCATACCCCCGATCGCGACACGCACTATTACCGGCCACGGCAGCACGGCGATGGCAACAATCGCGCCGCCGTGCATTAGCGTGATGACTGCAGCGAGACGCCGCGAAGCGCCGAGCTCGATCACCGAGGCGCTAGCGTATGCGCTGGACAAGTGCGGCAAATTCGGGCGGCG
This sequence comes from uncultured Acidiferrobacteraceae bacterium, assembly GCA_964496605.1. Taxonomy (GTDB): domain Bacteria; phylum Pseudomonadota; class Gammaproteobacteria; order Acidiferrobacterales; family CAZCAK01; genus CAZCAK01. The sequence goes on from CAZCAK010000429.1 coordinate 444, forward strand.
TGCTTGCGCCGCCGAACCATTGCATTAACACCTCATCCGGTTGTTCCAGCAATTGGGCAAAACGTCCCTGCTGCGCAACATCGAGCGTTGGATATTGTTCGTCAAGAAAACGCCCGAGCAAGATATCGAGCTCTAATAAGCCACGACGACAGCGCCAGCGTAAGCGCGCCAAGTCCCGGCTCATACGCTGCGCTTCACCAGCAGTTGCTTCAAATGACCGATTGCGCGCGCGGGATTCAATCCCTTCGGACAGACCTCGGCGCAATTCATAATCGTGTGACAGCGAAATAGTTTGTACGGGTCTTGTAACTCATCGAGACGTTCGCCCAATAGCTGATCGCGACTATCAGCGACGAAACGATACGCCTGCAATAGCGCCGCGGGCCCGAGAAAACGATCCGGGTTCCACCAAAACGACGGACACGCAGTCGAGCAACAGGCGCAAAGAATGCATTCGTACAAGCCATCCAACTGATCGCGTTCCTGCGGCGATTGCAGACGCTCGATTTCCGGTTCCGGGTCGTTATTCACGAGCCAAGGTTTTACCGCGCGATATTGGTGATAAAACTGCGATAGATCGACGATGAGATCGCGAATCACCGGCATGCCCGGCAAGGGTCGCAACTCAATCGGTTGATGCAACTCGCGCACGGGGGTGATGCAGGCCAGGCCGTTGCGTCCGTTGATATTCATCGCGTCGGAACCGCAGACCCCCTCGCGGCAAGAGCGACGAAATGCCAGCGTATCGTCCTGCTCTTTTAGTAATAATAAAGAATCGAGCAACATCGGCGGCGCATCGGTGCCGGTCAGATGAAAGGTCTGCATGCGCGGCTTCGCGTCGGTTTCGGGATTGAAACGATAAATGGAAAATTCGATCGACATAGGCGCGCCTCACCTCACTCGTCTCAATAGATCCGCTGTTTCGGCGGAAACGACTCCACAGTAATCGGTTTCATGCGTACCGGCTTGAACTCGAGTTGTCGTTTATCTTTAAAGAATAAACTATGTTTCAGCCAATGCACGTCGTCACGCTCGGGAAAGTCTTCGCGCGCGTGTGCGCCGCGACTCTCTTTGCGCGCCGCGGCGGACACGACCGTGGCAATGGCGACATCCATGAGATTTTCTAACTCGAGCGCCTCAATACGCGCGGTGTTGAATAGTTTACTGCGATCGCGTAGCCGCGCATCGGCCAGGCGCCGCTCGAGCTGCAATACCTTCTCGATACCCT
>CAZCAK010000430.1:0-1667 GCA_964496605.1 uncultured Acidiferrobacteraceae bacterium
ATGCGCGATTGGGTCGCGAATGTCGACAATACCTTTTATATCATCGGCACCGTTGCCGGGCCGCATCCATATCCAGCAATGGTGCGCGATTTTCAGGCAATCATTGGCCGCGAGGCGCGCGAACAAATTTTGCAACAAGAAGGCCGGCTGCCAGATGCCTGTGTCGCTTGTGTCGGCGGTGGCTCGAATGCAATGGGATTGTTTTATCCGTTTCTCGAAGACGAATCGGTGGCGCTTTACGGCGTCGAGGCCGGCGGCAATGGCTTAAGCAGTGGCCAACACGCGGCACCGCTCGCGTCCGGAAGTCCGGTCGGTGTGTTACACGGCAATCGGATGTATCTCATGCAAACCGATGCCGGACAAATCGTCGAGACACATTCGATCTCGGCCGGATTGGATTATCCCGGCGTCGGTCCGGAGCATTGTTATTTAAAGGACGCGGGGCGCGCGCATTACGTCGCGATTACCGATAACGAGGCCTTGGCGGCGTTTCATGCGCTGATTCGCAACGAAGGTATTATTCCCGCTTTGGAGTCGAGCCACGCGATTGCCTACGCGCAGAAACTCGCGCCGCAGCTCGGTAAAGACGCGGTGATGATCGTGAACCTCTCCGGCCGCGGCGATAAAGATATGCATACCGTAGCCAAACGCGAAGGCATCCAATTTTAATGTCGCGCATCGGCCAACGTTTCGCGCAACTGCGCCAAAGCGGCCGCAAGGCGCTGATTCCTTTTATTACCGCCGGCGATCCGGATCCGAAGCTCACGGTAGGCTTGATGCATGCCTTAGTGGCCGCCGGTGCCGATGTTCTCGAACTGGGCGTGCCGTTTTCCGATCCCATGGCCGACGGGCCGACGATTCAACTTTCCTACGAGCGCGCATTGAAGCATCACGTCACATTGCATGACGTGCTCGCGATCGTCAAAACCTTCCGCGCGCAAGATCAGGCGACGCCGGTAGTGCTGATGGGTTATCTCAACCCGGTGGAGATCACGGGCTATGCCGCGTTTGCGGCGCAGGCGAGCGACGCCGGCGTCGATGGCGTATTGACGGTCGATTTACCGCCGGAAGAAGCGATCGCGCTTACGACCGAACTCGCGCGCTTTAACATCGACCCGATTTTTTTATTGGCACCGACCAGCACCCTGGAGCGCATTGAGGTCATCGCAAACGTGGCCCGTGGCTTCATTTATTATGTCGCGCTGCGCGGCGTGACCGGATCGAAGAATCTCGACCCGGCCGAGGTCGAGGCCAAACTGGCCGCGATCCGTACCAAGACCGCGTTACCGCTCGGTGTCGGTTTCGGCATCGATGGCCCGGAAGCAGCGGCGCGCGTCGGCGCCTTCGCCGATGCCGTGATCGTCGGCAGTGCGATCGTGAAGCGCGTGGCGGAACACGCGGCAAATCCTGCTAAACTGACCCAAGAACTAAGCCAATTCGTAGGCGGCTTACGTCAGGCACTAGATCGCGCGGTGCACGCAGCGTATCGGGAGCGATGAAATGAGTTGGTTCGATAAGTTATTACCGCCAAAAATCAAAAGCAAAAACGACGGCAGCGTCAAAAAGGCGGTGCCCGAAGGCTTGTGGAGCAAGTGCCCGGCCTGTAACGCGGTACTGTATTGCGCCGAGATCGACAATAACCTCAATGTCTGTCCGAAGTGCGATCA
>CAZCAK010000431.1:0-1666 GCA_964496605.1 uncultured Acidiferrobacteraceae bacterium
CCCCGGCAGTACCGCGTTCAATAGACCAATGCGGATATGATTTTGATTGACGTTGATACGCACGCCTAAGGCGTCGAGCGCCATCAGCACTGTAGCGGCGTTACGCAATTGATATTCGCCGCGCATCGCCGGAAACGGCAAGCCGCTGCGCGTGCGCGTCGGGCCGAACCATTGCCAGCCGCCGCTCTCAACACTGAAACGAAAATCGCGTCCGAGTTGTAGTAATGTGGCGCCGACCGCTTGCGCACTCGCGGCGATGGAGGCCGGCGGCTGCGGGTCGCCGCACACCGCGGGCCGGCGCGCGCGAAAAATTCCCGCCTTCTCGCGCCCGATCGATTCACGATCCGGACCCAGCCAGTCGGTGTGGTCAATGCCGATCGAAGTCACCACCGCGACATCGGCATCCCAGGCGTTCACCGCATCGAGGCGGCCGCCGAGACCCACTTCCAACACCGCGATATCGATCTTGGCGCGGACAAATAATTCCATGGCCGCCAGGGTGCCGAACTCGAAATACGTCAACGCGGTGTCGCCGCGCGCCGCTTCGATGCGCGCGAAGGATTCAATCAATGCGTTATCGCTCGCCGGCACACCTTCGATCCGTACGCGCTCGTTGTAATCGATTAAATGCGGCGAGCTATAGGCGCCGACTTTATAACCGGCGGCCTCCAAGATCGCGGTTAACATCGCGACGGTGGAGCCTTTGCCATTGGTACCGGCGACGGTCACGATCGGAAACGGTACGTGCTGTAAGCCGAGCCGCGTCTGCACCGTGCGTAGTCGCGCGAGACCGAGCTCGATCTCGCGCGGATGGAGCGTCTCCATCCACGTCAGCCAATCTTGAAGCGAACGGGTAGTCAGGGCAGTTTCGAGTCGAGATCCGGCGCCGGTGTCGTGGGACTATCAGCGGTGACAATGGGTGTGCGCGCGGTTAATAGAGAAATTGCGTTCGCGATGCGATCGCGCATTTGGTGGCGATGCACGATCATATCGATGGCGCCGTGTTCCAATAGAAATTCAGAACGCTGGAAGCCTTCCGGCAAAGTCTCGCGCACGGTTTGTTCGATCACGCGCGGGCCGGCGAATCCAATCAGGGCCTTCGGCTCGCCGACGATAATATCACCCAACATCGCGAAGCTCGCCGACACACCACCCATGGTCGGATCGGTAAGCACGGAAATAAAAGGTAGGCCGCGATCCGCCAGGCGCGTCAACGCGGCGCTGGTCTTGGCCATTTGCATGAGCGACATCAAGGCCTCTTGCATGCGCGCACCGCCGCTGGCGGAAAAGCACACGAATGGCAGATCGTAATCCAGGCAGAAGTTAATACCGCGCACGAAGCGTTCGCCGACGACGGACCCCATGGATCCGCCCATGAAATTAAACTCAAACGCGGCGGCGACTAAGGGCATGCCCTTGAGTTTGCCATGCATCACGATGAGCGCATCTTTTTCGCCGGTCGATTTGGTGGCGTCGGCGAGGCGGTCTTTGTAACGCTTGCTATCTTTGAATTTCAGAAAATCGTTCGGAACGAGTCCGCTGGCCAATTCTTCGCGTGGCGCTGGATCGAGAAACAAATCCAAACGCTTGCGTGCACCGATGCGCATGTGGTGATCGCACTTCGGACAGACATTGAGGTTATTGTCGATCTCGGCGCAATACAGTA
>CAZCAK010000432.1:0-1661 GCA_964496605.1 uncultured Acidiferrobacteraceae bacterium
GAGATCGAGCGCTTCGGACGCGATACCGAGTCGGGCACAATGCCAGCGTACCGCCGCGAGTTCGTGCACCGCGGCGCGTTGACCGTAGTCGAGGTACAGCGCCAGCAACGGCAGCGCGCGCAGGCGGTACAAGAGGGTGACGCTTTCGACGCCGCCGCTACAAAGTAAGACCGCGGTCATGGATTCGCTTGAGCTTAGCAATCGAGTTCATTAACCTTTCATTAAATTGTTCATCTGAAGGTATCAGGACATGAGTTGGAGTGGTGTAGGGCCATATTTAAGTGATTTCGTTTCCTTTGCCATCAGCGCGCTATTGTTGATCGGCTACCACTTTTATCTTTACCGTAAGGTGCGACGCAATCCGGCCTATACCATTCAGGCGGTGAATCATGTTGTACGCCGGCTCTGGGTCGAGCAGATCATGAACGATAGTCGTAAAGAGGTGTTAGCGGTCCAAACTCTGCGCAATTCCACCATGGCGGCGACATTTCTGGCCTCGACCGCGGTGCTGCTGATCATCGGCACGCTCACCTTGAGCGGTCAGGCGGATAAGCTCGACGCGACGTGGCATGTGCTAAACATCTTCGGCACCGTCAATGCCGCCCTGTGGGTGACGAAGTTACTGCTCTTGGTGGTGAATTTCTTCGTCGCCTTTTTTAGTTTTTCCTTGTCGATTCGATTTTTCAATCACGTCGGTTATCAAGTCAACATTGCCGCCGATATACGCCCGAAGTGGTTGACGCCGGCACGGGTTGCCTCGCATTTGAATTCCGCCGGTCGTTTTTACAGCACCGGTATGCGCGCATTTTATTTTTCCGTGCCGCTCGTGTTCTGGTTGTTCGGTCCGCATTTTATGTTGGCGGCAACGATCGGCTTGATCATTGTGTTGTATCGCTTAGATCGCACCGCTAGCGAGACCTCCGACTAAAACGCCGACTGCGCGATTAACCTCGTGCGGCGCGGCGATAACCGTCGCGAAAGTATTCGCGGTCGTCGTAATAGCCTTCGTCGGCGTTGTGCGGATCCCATCCAGGAAAACCGAGTAGCGGCACCGGCGCCAGTGATTGTGTGGTTTCCAATACGCGCGGATCGTCGAACCAGCGCGCCGTAAGCGCATCGACCGCGCGGCATTGTTGCGCGAGCTCGGTCTGGATCAGCGCCGCGTCGACGCGCAAGAGCACCGCCTTGGCGGTCATTCCTTTATAAGGCGCGCGCGCCTTATCGTATAAGGCGTGACCGAATAGAAAAAACCGTAGCTCGTGCAACAAACGCGGGCGTTGGCTCCAGAATAATTCCTTCCACGCAAAGCGCCGAATCAAATCCAACAAATCGTCGCTCGTGCTCGCGACAATCAAGCCGCCTTCGTCGAATAGCGTCAATACATCTTGGGCGCGCGTACGGTTATTGCCGGAACGATGCTGTGCCGCGGTGTAGTGCAAGGCGTTCAGACGCGCCTTGGTTTGCGGGAACGTCAGCCACACCAGCGCATTAAAGAGATCGTGCCAATTCGCTGCCCGTGTCGGCACCTCGCCGCGACGATAGATGCCGACTTCGTACGAATCGGACGCGCTGCCGTGGTCGACGAAGCGAATCGGCGCGCCGCTGGCGGCGTGCACCGGTGTTGCGCTCAAGCGAGTGAGATCGGCGGCGGTCGGCCAATC
>CAZCAK010000433.1:0-1633 GCA_964496605.1 uncultured Acidiferrobacteraceae bacterium
GGTCATCCTGGTCAAGCAGCAGAAGGAACGCGCTGGCGGCGCCGCCAATGTCGCGACCAATGTTGCGGCGCTCGGTGCGCATTGCCGGCTGGTCTGTGCCAGCGGCGACGATAGCGCCGCCGAAAGCCTGGTGCGCTTGGTAGAGGCGGCCGGTGTCAACGGATTTTTTCTGCGCGATAAGTTAATCAATACCACGGTGAAGCTGCGGGTGGTGTCGCGTAATCAACAATTGCTGCGCATCGATTTTGAAACCCAAGTGAGTAAGGATCTGCGCGCGCGCGTATTGGAAACCTTCATCGCGCAATTACGCGATTGCGATGTCGTGATCGTGTCCGATTACGGCAAAGGCGGCACGGCGCATATCGAAGAAATGATTCGCGCCGCGCGTAGCGCGCAGGTACCGGTGTTGATCGATCCCAAGGGGGACGATTATCGCGCGTATCGCGGCGCCACGCTGGTGACGCCGAATCGCAAGGAATTCGAACAAGTCGCGGGCCGCTTTCGCGACAATGACGACCTGGTACAACGTGCACGCAAAATGATCGACGAGTTAGACCTGCAAGCCATACTGGTCACGCGCAGCGAAGAGGGTATGAGCCTAATCGAGCGCGATGGGCGCGCCACGCATATTCCGACGCAGGCGCGCGAGGTATATGACGTAACCGGCGCTGGCGATACGGTGATCGCCACATTGGGTGCGGCCTATGCGGCAAAGGCGGAGTTGCGCGATGCGATCGCGCTGGCGAACGTCGCGGCCGGCATCACCGTGAGCAAGCTCGGCGCAGTCGCGCCGACGCGTGCCGAGTTGCAGCAGGCGCTGGAGCACCCGGCATGATTCTCGTTACCGGCGGCGCCGGATTTATCGGCGCCAATATCGTCAAGGCGCTGAACGAACGCGGTGAACGCGATGTGTTCGTGGTCGATAATTTAGAGAAGGGCGATAAGTTTCTTAATCTCACCGATTGCGAATTGGCGGATTACTGCGATAAACGCGAATTTATCGAGCGCCTCGCGCGCGGCGACTTCAAGGGTAAGTTCAAGGCGGTATTTCACCAGGGCGCATGTTCCGACACCATGGAACATAACGGCGTCTACATGATGCAAAATAATTACGACTACTCGAAGCGCTTGCTCGATTATTGCCAAGACGCGCGCGCGCCCTTCATTTATGCCTCCTCGGCCTCGGTGTATGGCGCCGGACGCGTGTTCAAGGAGGAGCGTGGTTTCGAGGCGCCGCTGAACGTTTACGGCTACTCGAAATTTTTATTCGATCAATACGTGCGACGTATCGCCAAACCCAAAACCCAAATCGCCGGCTTTCGTTATTTCAATGTTTATGGCGATCGCGAGCAACACAAAGGCCGCATGGCCTCGGTCGCGTTTCATTTCTTCAACCAATATCGCGCCGAGGGTAAGGTGCGTTTATTCGCCGGCAGCGGCGGCTACGCCGACGGCGAACAGCGGCGCGATTTTATTTCAATCGAGGACGTCGTCGCGATTAACTTATTTTTCCTGGATCACGCTGATAAGAGCGGTATCTTTAACGTTGGCACTGGCCGCAGTCAAACCTTCAATGATGTCGCGGTCGCCGCCGTCAACAGCTTGCGAACGGTGCAGAAACAAGCGCCGGCCG
>CAZCAK010000434.1:0-1630 GCA_964496605.1 uncultured Acidiferrobacteraceae bacterium
ATTGGCCGCAGTCCGGCGATGGAGCAATTGCTGCAGCAAGTGCGTCTCATCGCTAAAACCGAATCGAGTGTCTTGATACGCGGCGAGAGCGGCAGCGGCAAGGAGCTTATCGCCAAGGCGATTCATCAAGCCGGGAAGCGGCACGCGCATCGCTTTGTAGCGCTTAACTGCGGCGCAATCTCCGAATCGCTATTAGAAGCCGAGTTATTTGGCAGCGCGCCGTCACATAACGGCGCCGGGCGCGATGGCTTGATGCGCGCCGCCGAAGGCGGCACTATGTTTCTCGACGAAGTCGGCGATATGCCGCCGGCATTGCAAATAAAACTCGTGCGCGTGTTGCAAGAAAATCACGGTAGCGGTGTCGACGGCAACGCCGGCGCGGTCGACGTGCGCATCATTGCCGCAACTCAGCGCGACCTCGACGCCGCGGTCGCCGAGGGACGCTTTCGCGACGACCTGTTCTATCGCCTCAATGTCGTGTCGCTGGATGTGCCGCCGCTGCGTGAGCGACGCGAAGATATTCCGCTACTCGCGGCGCACTTCTTCGGCGAACTCGGCGCACAGCTCAATCGATCGCCGGCGACGCTCGCACCCGAAGCGCTCGAGACTTTGGTTAGCGCGCAATGGCCGGGCAACGTGCGGCAATTGCGTAATGTTTTGGAGCAGGCGATGGTGCTATCGACCGGCGCCATGATCAGCGCCGCACTCATTCGCCGTTCGCTGCGCGATCGCCCCTTGGAAATGTTGTCGTTAAAAGATGCGCGCGATCGCTTCGAACAGCATTATCTGATTCGCTTGCTCCAAATCACGCGTGGCAACGTCAGCCAGGCGGCACGACTTGCGAAACGCAACCGCACCGAATTTTACAAATTATTACATCGCCATCAGCTCGATCCGACGCAATTTAAACAACCCTAGCGTCACTCGAGCCGTCTCCATATAGCGACAAGGTGCGGCAGCATTCCCTGCCGCGCTGTCGGGCACAGACGACGAAAAACGCGCAAAAACACCGTAAAACTCGGTACTTTTGCGGATTTCTTTACGCGGCCAAGTTTGGTTAGATGGTGGCTGATCCTTTTCACTGACGCACAGCGCGACATGAGTCGCACGCGTCTTATCCATAGGAGAGTCGCAAATGAAGAAAGAACTGATTTTCGCAATCGCAATGTCCATGGTGTCGAGCCTCGCCTTCGCGGCGAACGATAGCGCTTCGGACGCCAACTCTAACGCTGCCAATCCCAAAGGCTCGTTCGATAGCACACCGCCTGCCACGGGCGACAAGGGCTACGGCACTTACAATGGGAGCACCGGCGAAAAGGCACCGAAGGCTGGCGCCGGCGTTAGCGGATCGACCTCGGGCTCGTCCGGCAGTGGCGGCGCGAGCGGTAGCGCATCGAGCAGCACCGAACGTAGTCCGTCGGACGCCAGCTCGTCCACCAGCGGCGCCTACGAAGGCACCGCGAGCGATAGCACCACCAGTACCACCGGTGCCACCGCGTCGGCGAAGGGCGATATGAGCACCTTCACGAAGCTCGATAAGAACAAGGACGGTTCGCTGAGTAAATCGGAAGCGCGCAAAGACAAGACCGTGTCGAAAAATTTCGCGCAAATCGATACCGATAAGGACGGC
>CAZCAK010000435.1:0-1627 GCA_964496605.1 uncultured Acidiferrobacteraceae bacterium
ATCGCCGATAGTCAACAGAAAGTGGAGCATTACAAAAAGAAATTGATGGATTGGGCTAAAGAACCGGCGATCGTCGCCCTCGTGCGCGAGGCGAATGCGAGCGGCGGTATCCCCGGCATGAATAACATCAAGTGGGACTCTTTATCGGAATCAGATTCAGTGGTCGCCGCAATGTTGACCAACCCGGTCAGTAAGATGCTTGTGGCCTGGGACAGCGATCCCGGCATCAACAAATTGTATTTGCGCGATGCCAAGGGAAACGTGATCGCGGGCAGTAATAAGCCCCTGCTTTATTCGATTGCAAAGCGACCGGCGATGGTGGTCATTGAGACCAGCAAGCCGTGGGTGCAGCAAGAAGTGAAACCCGATCCGACCACGCAGGTGAAAAGCGTTCAGCTTGCGGTGCCGGTATTCGACGGCGGCAAACCTATCGGTGTATTACACACCGGTGTAACGATTGATTAATGCCGTGCGCGATGCCGGCCCTATTTTAGATAAAAGGAGAGTCACATGTTTCTCTCGCGGGTGAAGGTAGGGGTGCGACTCGGCATCGCGTTCGCCGTGTTCCTGGTGTTCTTGGTGGTTTTGACCGCCATCGGCTTAAACCGCATGGCGAATCTGCAAAACAATCTCGACCGGATTGTGAATAACGATTTCCGCAAGGTCAGCTTGGTGAATACCATGATGGACGCAGTGCGTTATCAGGCGATCGCGCTGCGCGATGTGGTCATGCAGGAAGATTTGGCGTTCAAGCGCAAAGAGCTGAATCTCATGAAGGACGCACGTAAGAAGTATCAGACTGCGGCCGACGAGCTCAGCGGCATGGTGGCGGCGAGTGCGAGCAAGGACAATATCGGCAAGATCAAACTCGCCGAAGAGCAAATCCAACCGTTGGTAGACATGGCACTCGACTTCTCCTTGAGCGACAACCATCTCAAGGCCAGCGAGATCGTGCGCGAGAATGTGCGTCCGAAGCAAGTGGAGCTGATCGGTCAATTGCAAGATCTTGCCAAAGAATTGGAGCAAGGCGCCATCGCCTCGGTTGCCGACGCCAAGGTTTCTTATAATCGCGCGCTCGCGCTGATGATCCTGCTCGGCGTGATTGCCGCAGGTCTCAGCGTCGTGGTCGGCATTGCGATTACGCGCAGTATCGTCGGACCGCTCGGTAAGGCCGTGACGCTCGCGAACCAAGTCGCCGCCGGCGATTTGAGCGGGCGTATCGAAGTAACCGGCCGTGACGAGACCGGACAATTGCTCGAGGCCTTACGTATCATGAACGAAAGTCTGCAGGGCATTGTCGCGGATGTGCGCAAGAGTTCAGACTCCATTAGCACCGCTGCCAAGGAAATCTCGGTTGGCAATAGCGATTTGTCGCAACGCACCGAAGAGCAGGCGTCGTCCTTGGAAGAAACCGCTTCGAGCATGGAAGAGCTAACGTCTACCGTGAAGCAAAACGCGGATAATTCCAAGCAAGCGAATCAGCTCGCCGGCAACGCCAGTCAAGTGGCGGTGAAGGGCGGCGACATCGTCGGCCGCGTCGTGGTGACGATGGATCTTATCAACCAAAGCTCGCAGAAGATCGTCGACATTATCGGCGTCATCGAAGGCATCGCGTTCCAGACCAATA
>CAZCAK010000436.1:0-1627 GCA_964496605.1 uncultured Acidiferrobacteraceae bacterium
CGAGATCGCCGCTGCCGGGGCGCATAATATTTTGTTTATTGGTCCGCCTGGTGCAGGCAAATCGATGCTGGCGCAACGACTGCCGGCATTATTGCCGCGTCTCGATGAGGCGGCGGCCTTGGAAGTCGCGGCGATACATTCCATTAGCGCACAAGGCTTTGCCTTAAAGGATTGGTCGCTACCGCCGTATCGCGCACCGCATCATACGGCGTCCGCGGTGGCACTCGTGGGCGGTGGCAGCCACCCGCGTCCGGGTGAAATCTCGCTCGCACATCATGGCGTTTTATTTTTGGATGAACTTCCCGAATTCGATCGCCGCGTGCTCGAGGCATTACGCGAGCCGCTCGAGGCGGGCACCGTCAGCATTGCGCGCGCCGCGCGTCACGCCTTATACCCGGCGCGGTTTCAATTAATCGCGGCGATGAATCCTTGTCCTTGCGGTTACTTCGGCGATGCGAGCGGACGTTGTCGTTGCACACCAGATCAGGTGCGCAATTATCGCGCGCGCATCTCTGGCCCCTTGTTGGATCGTATTGATATGCACGTCGAGGTTGCCGCCATCGATAGCGCCGCACTCTTAGCGCGCGGCGCCGTCAGCGGCGAGACCTCCCTCGCGGTGCGCACCCGCGTCATTGCCGCGCGCGCGCATCAAACGGCACGCGCCACATTGAATCACTGGATGACAGCAAAGCAAGTGGAACGGGATTGCATCGTCGATGCCGCCGGTGAGACTTTGTTGCGAAACGCGTTAACGCGTCTTGGCTTGTCCGCCCGGGCATACCATCGCATCTTGAAGGTCGCACGCACGATCGCCGATCTTGCCGACGCCGATGCCATTGGCCATGATCACGTCGCCGAGGCGATTCAATTACGCTGCCTCGATCGTCCACTCGGACGTTAGCCGCTGAATTAACATACCGATGGATACATAAAAAAAGCGGCCTGGCGGCCGCTTTTTTATTTCACTGCAAAGACGCTTACTTGCTATGGCTCGTCATGTACTCAACCGCGGCCTTCACGTCTTCGTCCTTCAGCGCACCGTTGCCACCCTTCGGCGGCATAAAACCGGCTTTGCCTTGGAAACCCTTCAGCGCGTGCTCGTCTAAAGTCGCGACACCCTTCGCAATACGCTCTTTCCAGGCTGCCTTGTCGCCGAACTTCGGCGCACCGGCAACACCCGCCGCGTGACACGCGGAACAGGTCGCGTCGTAGGTCGCCTTGCCACCGCCAGCAGCGCCTGCCGCCTTCGGATCGCCACCCGCCGCATTCGCGCTCGGCATAACATTCGCCATCATGCCGCCAGCGGGGACTTCGCCGACCGGCTTGATCCGTGCGGCGATCGCCTTCTCCGCCGCAGTATCTTTTTGGGTCGCACGTGCGCCGCTCACGATGATGGTCGCCAAAACGAACAGGACGACGGTGAGCGCGACCAAGGCGCCCAACAAACCCGTCGACATGCGGACAAATTCACGATCGGTCATAACAATTCCTATATATATGTTGAGTTTAAATTTCCCGAGAACGGTCTCGGGCCCCGAAAAAGGCGGCCAAGCATACCAAGGTTTAATATTCGAAAAAATAGGTCCGGGGCTTACATCGCTTTAGTTCTAGACGCTCGTAACCGCCG
>CAZCAK010000437.1:0-1616 GCA_964496605.1 uncultured Acidiferrobacteraceae bacterium
CGGGATCATCGCCAGCAGTTTGTACGGCGATAATTTTTCGTGCTGCCACTTGCACACGGCGATGCCGAACCAAAACAAGGGAAAGAAGTTGAGATCAAAACCGAATGGAATCGGGCGGATAAAATTATTCGACGCCGCGAGCGCCGTCACGATCAGAAACGTGCCGAAGAAGCGCGACTCCTTGCGCATATCGAGCGTTGCCCATAGCAAGGCGAATAATAGATAAAATTTGATTTCGACAAATAGGCTCCAGAACACGCCGCTGACCACGCGCGCATGCGCCAAGTCGGGAATCATGATGGCATTGAACATGACATCGCGCATGGAGCTATGGGTCGCGACACCATAGACGTAGGGTTCGATATATTCGAGCACGATGCAAAACGCCAGCGCCGCCCAGAACGGCGGCAGGATGCGCGCAAACCGCGCGACGAGAAACTCCTTCGGCCCGGATTTTTGTTGGATGGTGAGGTAAATAATGAAACCGCTGATGATAAAAAACAGATCGACGCCGACCCACCCGAAACTAAACCGTAACGGAAACGGATGCAGGAACGCCGGTTGTGGATGCAATTGCGCGTAGCGCGCGGTGAAGTGAAATAGAATCACCATCGCAATGGCGAGACCGCGCAAGGTGTCGAGCCATTCAATTCTCGGTAGTTTTTTCATACGCATTCATCCTTGAATGCCGTGATGAAGCTCGCCGCGGCGCGGCGTCCAGCGACTCGAGATTTAGTCCTTAACCTTTGTAACGGCGGTGGCCGCAATACTTGGCTTCGGCTCGCCCACAGTGCTATTGCGATCAAAACCGGTAAGCCGGCGCCATTTATCGATATTCGCGCCCCAGATCGCATCCGATCCGCGCTCCCACACGAACTTCACCGGTGCACCGCCGGCCACCCAGTAACGATTGTCGTCCAATACCAAGGCCTTCGGGTTAGTTAGCGCGTCGTTGCCGATATAGACAATGGGCCGCGATGTCGCGGCGCTGCCGACAATGACATTGTGGCGAATTTGAATATTGGTTCCCGCCTGATGTAGTTCCGATTCGTTGGAAATAAAGATCGCACCGTGGGCGCGCGTGGCGACGTCGACGCAAACATTATCTTCGATCTTGACGTTGTAGGAGGATGCGGTCGCGAGACAGGCGCTGCCGGTGTTCTTGATGACGTTATTACGAATCGCGCTATCGTAACTCTCGTACGGCGTTTTCGGATCGATCAATTCCTTGTCGGTCGATTGCCCGAGCATGATGCCGCGCTCGTAGATATTTTCCAGGCGATTATGCGCGAATACGACGTTGCGTGCGCTACCCTTGGCGTACATACCGATCGAGGGAATATCGTGCACGTGATTGTTTTCGATAACGAGGTCCTTCGCGCCGACAATATCGACGCCCTGCGCATTGGCACCGGGCTTGGCGGCGTTGTCGTGAATCTCGTTGCCACGCAATACGACGTCGTGCGCGGTGCCGACGATTTTAATAATATCGCCGCGCGCGCCGCTGAAATCGCCGTTGATGAGTTTTATAAACGGTGTGTCGATCTTCACCACGTAGTCGCCGCCGCGAAACGCGATGTTCTGCACCGCCCAATAGAGCGGCGCAAAATCGTCGT
>CAZCAK010000438.1:0-1615 GCA_964496605.1 uncultured Acidiferrobacteraceae bacterium
AGATAATGCTGACGCCGAACATACCGCCGTCGAACGCCAATACCGGCTCGCTGCTTGCGGTTTCGCGCGGCATTTCTTTGACCTTCGCGCTCGCAATATACGGCGGGTTGCAGGTGAGTAAATCGACTTTGCCGTGATACTCGGCGTGATCAAACGGCGCGAGTAAGTCGCCGGTGGCGAAGTGCACGCGATGCGCAAGACCGAGGTGCTGCGCATTGCGCTGCGCCAGCGCGACCGCGGCTTCACTCAGATCCGCCGCTACGATGCGCGCACCGTCGACGTGCTTCGCCAAGGCGAGCGCGATGTTGCCGGAGCCGGTGCAGATATCCATCGCGATCAAGGCACCGCGTTCGCGTGCGATCTCCCGAGCGACTTCAATGGCGCTGCGCGCCAATAATTCCGTCTCCTTGCGCGGCACCAGCGCCTCCGGGCCGGCGAGCATTTCCAAATCGAGAAAACGTTGTCGCCCGGTCAGATGTGCCAAGGGCGTACCGCTGCTGCGTTGTTTCACTAGCCCGCGCAATACCGCTTCGCCAGCGCCGTCGAGCGCCGGAAGTTCGGTTTCGGCGGCGCACTCCGCCGACATCGGTGCACCGCCGGCGAGATGCCACAGTGCGCGCAGGGTGCTGGCGGGTGTTTCCTCGGGCTTATCGGGCAGGAGCTGCAGCTCGCGCGTGAGCTGCTGCAGTAATTCCCGGTATAAGCCGCTGTCGGTCGCGCTGGCCGAATTCATGCCGGCTCCTCGATCAATGCCTTCTTGCTGATTTTGCCGGTCGCGGTTTTGGGAAGGGTGGTGCGCAGAACGATTTCTTTCGGCACCATGAAATTCTCCAAGCGCGCGAGGCATAGCGCGCGAATTTCCTTTTCGCTTAGCTTGCTTCCGGCTTCCAATACGACGTAGGCGCGCACCGCTTGCCCCAGGAGTTCGTCCGGTATGCCGACGACGGCGGCTTCGCGAATGCCGTCAATGCTGAATAGCACGTTCTCTACCTCGACCGGGCTGACTTTCTCGCCGCGCGTTTTGATGATGTCGTCGCTGCGGCCGACGAAATATAAGAATCCGTCCTGGTCCATGCGAAAGTAATCGTGCGTGCAGAGCACGCGCTCGCCCGGTAGCTTGCCCGGCTTCAACATATGCGCACTTAAATCCGGACGCTTCCAATAGCCCAGCATCACATGCGGACCCCGCACATACAGAATGCCGGTTTCGCCGCGCGGCACCGGCGCGCCTTCAGCTGAGAGTAAAAACACTTCGGTGCCGGGAATCGCCTTACCAACCGAACCGGGTTTTGCATCGGCGAGCTCCGGCTCGAGATAGCACACCCGCTTGCATTCGGTGAGGCCGTACATTTTGTAGATCAGCGCGTTGGGAAATACCTCGCGCAGGCGCGTGACATAATCGTCGGGCAATGCGGCGGCAGTATTCGTGACGCGCGTCACGTTCGGAAATGAAAGCCGATTGCGTGCATGCGAGGACAAGAGCATGGCGTAAATCGTCGGCACACCGGGAAAAACCGTGACGCCTTGTTCGCGCATGCGCTCAAAAATTTTTGCCGGATAGGTGAACGAGCGTTCCAGCACCAGCGTGGCGCCGAGCTGTATTGCCATCAGCAAT
>CAZCAK010000439.1:0-1612 GCA_964496605.1 uncultured Acidiferrobacteraceae bacterium
TGACCGATAAGGATTTATTAGACTATCGCATCGAGCAGCAGGCGCAGATCGTCGAGGACTATTATCTTTTTGAGGTTGAGGGTGTTATGCCCGCGCACCATCATCTAAGACCCGACGATGGCGCCGACCAGATGCCGCTGTATCGGCAGGTTCTGGCGAACTTTCTCACCGACCCGCACTATCCGCGCGATATCACGGTACGAAATCGTGCCGTTTAAGACTGCCTAATAAACACGCTGGCGCTCAACTTAGGGGCACGACGGAATTAGCGTTATGGTGCCAATCGTATTTATGGTTCCCACGTTTACCGACGCGACATTCATCGGCGCCAGATTAAAAGTACCGCTTCCGTTCGAGAGGGTATACGCGGCATTACTATTATTGCTGCTCATTTCCATACAAACGGAAGGCGAGGATTCCGTAGAGCCAATATAGACGTCGTTGTTGGACAACGCGTTGCCATCGAGGCGTAATGACAAGTTGGTAAATTGTTCGAGATCGATGCCCGCGGACGCATTCGAGCCGGTGTTTTGATTGTTGCCAATGGTGTTATTTTCGATCGACGCCACGATGTTTCCGCTACTGGCGCCCGAATACATAAGGATTCCGGAACCGTCGTTGCCGCTGATGGTATTGTTCGTCGCAGTAAAATTGAGCGACGCGCCGGTATGGGTAATGGAAACGCCATTAGCGGAGTTCGTATTTCCCGTAATTTGGTTATTGGATAAGGTCATATGCGCGGTAGTGATCGCCACATTGGTGGTCAGAATTCCATTGTCACCGCCGCCGGAAATCGTATTATTGGTTGCGGTCAGTGTAAGAGTGTTAGCGGGATTGTCGAACACGAAGCCGCCGCCGCCATTACCGGTAATGCTATTTCGGGAAGCGGCCACTTCGAAATTATTGAAGTCACCATTGGTACCCACGAACGCATTGCTGGCGTTTCCAGAAATCGTGTTGTCGTTTAAGACGAGATTGCAGTTGCCGGACGAAGTACCATTGGGACTAATTAATATCGCGGAACCCAAAAGGGTTCCGAGCGAACCGGTTCCATTGTTGCTAATAGTATTGCCGGTCATGGAGAGCGTCGCTGTGGTGTTGTTAAGTACAAATCGAATAGCGCCGGCCGTATTGCCGCTGATGGTGTTGCTATTGACGACAGCAGAAAGCGCGCCGCTACCGGCGACGACGACCAGAGGCGGATCGCTGATCGAGGTATTGTTATTAAATGTGTTGCTCGATACGAGCAATGTCGCCGCGCCAGAAAAATTAATACTACCGGAAGAGCCGTTGCCTTCGATGGTGTTGTTCGTCAGTCGGGCATTGACCTCGTTGGTGAATGAGGCGTCCATAAACTGCGCGGAGGTACCTTGGATTACAGTATTGTTGACTACGAAATCCACTGGCGGAGAAGCGATCGTCGAATCGATAAATATCGCTCTTTGCTGGCCGTTGGTAAGCGTCACACTATCGAGGGCTATGGATCCGGAAGACGCGCCATATTCGAGATGAATCTGGTCTAGCTGTGAATTGTCGATGGTGCACGCGGACACGTGGATACTCTTTGGGTTAACGCCATAAATGCCATTATCCATGGTATCCGATACTCTAA
>CAZCAK010000440.1:0-1606 GCA_964496605.1 uncultured Acidiferrobacteraceae bacterium
GTCCGTGGACGAGAAGAACCACCGTAATGGTATCCTCTCAATCGCCAGACTTATCGGCCTTCCAAATGGCATTGGGAAGGTGAAAGGAAATCCCCACATCGTCACTTTCCCGCCAGGATGCCAGGCGCACCGTCGGATCAACCATGGCCCCTCAAAGTAACGTATCACCGCCAGAGGCCAGAGACAGATTATCCCAACCCCGGTTAGACCGATGGCTAGTGCGTGGTAGTCCATTATTTTGACTCCTTGGCGCATTCTCGGATATCCTCCATCGCCCGTTCATTCGTGGCGAAGAAGTGGGGGGCTCGGCCAGTAGAACAGAGATAGATCAATCGTCCAGCGTGTTGAGGACCTACCTTTGCCTCTAGAGACGCCCCTTTCTCCCCGGCCAAAGTGATAGCCCACCCCGCACGGCAATGAGTCGTCTTACAAGAATTGGAATGCCATGCGCCCATGTCCAGTTTCCCTTTGCCGGACTCAACAACCTCAAGGATTTTTTTGTCCAGCTTCTCTATCACAGGAACTTCAGGGTATCTTTTGCGGTATTCCTTAGCTCGGGCGCTCCGATCTTTGGAGTTTATAACACGCTTGTAGGGCTTCGTGGGATCGGACTTCTCAGTCCCCGAAGGAACATTTTTAGCACCGGCCAGGTACGCACCGGCCAGGTACGCACCGGCCAGGTACGCACCGGCCAGGTTCGCACCGGCCAGGTTCGCATCGGCCAGGTACGCATCGGCCAGGTTCGCACCGGCCAGGTTCGCATCGGCCAGGTACGCATCGGCCAGGTTCGCACCGGCCAGGTTCGCACCGGCCAGGTTCGCACCGGCCAGGTTCGCATCGGCCAGGTTAGCCGCTTCCACCAACTCCCTCACGCTCTCGGCTTCACCCGAGTAGAGGACGGCTCCGGTCCAGCGGTTCTTAATTTCGATCTTCATTTGATCTCCTCGGCTCGCTTGATGGCGGCGCGGGCCGCTCTGATCGTATCTAGCTCGTAAAACTGGACAAGATTCTTTAACGCCTCTAGCAGTTCCTTGTTGACCTCGCGCAGGCGGTCGCGGTCGGCCGTCAAACGCTCGATGCAGACGACAAGGGCTGGCTCTTTCTGCTCAGATTCAGGCTGAGCATGAGCGTGATATTTACCGCATATGTCGTTGTTTGGGATTCCGCAGAATCCCTTCCCCTTGGTCTTCATGCTCCCTCCCCCGTGGCTTTCGAGATCGCGTCGACGATGGCCTTGTGTGTGACGCTACCATCGTGCAGCGGAGCGTTGACGCGGATCATAAGTTCTAAGCTCTTGAGAACCTCCAGAAGCTCTGGAGAGGCGGCGATGAGTCGGGCGTTTGCCTCGTCTTGCAAGCTGAAGGCGTAGGCCGCTCCAATGGGGTCCGCGGGCATCTGGACTTCGATACGCACGGGCCCCTTGTAGAGAATCCACGGCCCTGGCGTGTGCGTCGTCTTCGGCGCGGCTGGCTTGTTCTTCACTTGGTCCCCTCCTCAATCTTGGCGCAGTCGTCGCAGGTTGGCTGGGCGTAGTCGTTGTTGAACTCTTCACTGCCCTTCCAGTGTCCGCAAGTCGAGCACTTCGTCACATCGGTACTCATCTTAA
>CAZCAK010000441.1:0-1604 GCA_964496605.1 uncultured Acidiferrobacteraceae bacterium
CCCGCCCTGTTCGACGCGAATTGCCGGCGGCGGCGTTTTGCGTTCCGACGTTTTTATCTCGAGTTCGCGCGCATCATCCCACAGGATCTCGTGGCCGGGTCGCTCAAGGTCGTCGAACTGTCCCGAACGAATCGCCCACAACAAGCCCCAGACGATTAAACCGGCGAGCACTGCGGCAAGTGGAACCAATAAATACAATATTTCCATGATGTGTTCGCGGCGCCTCGACGGCGCCGCATCCTTGAATTAATTAGTGTTGATGCGCGCCGGCATCCGGCGGATTATCACCCGCAGGACCTTGGCCACCCGGTCCACGTTTACCGTGCATCATTCCCGGTCCCATTCCAGGCCCCATCCCACCCATCATGCCGCGCATCATGTCCATATGCTGCGCCATCATATCGCGCTGCTCCTTCATAAGCCGTTCCTTTTCTTGCGGCGATTTGGCGTCCATGATCTTGTGCATCATCTCGTGCATTTTCAGCATATGCTCCTGCATCATGCGGAGCTGCTTGTCTTTGTCGGGTGTACCGGTAGTGGCGCCACCTTGCGGCGGACCTTTGGGATCGTCGGCCATTACCACCGTCGCACCGAATACGAACGTCATGATGACTGCCAAAGCACTTAATTTCATCAGAGGCTCCTATCTACATTATTGTTGAAGGACTGGCACAGTTTCGGCGCCGCGCTGCGGTGCCAGCGCCATACTCGCGCGCGCTGCGCGATTGCGCAAGCGCAATGCGTTGGCAGTCACGGCAATAGAGCTTAAAGACATTCCGAGCGCACCGACCCAGGGGCTAACCCAGCCGAGCGCCGCCAACGGCAGCGCGATCGCGTTATAGGCGACTGCGAACGCAATGTTCTGCCGCACGATGCGCCGCGTCGCGCGCGCGATGTCGAGCGCCGCAATAATGGGCGCTAAGCGCGCTGCGAGTAACACGATGGTTGCGGCACTATGCGCCAGGCGCGTGCCCTGCCCCATCGCGATCGATACATCCGCCGCGGCCAGCGCCGGGGCGTCGTTGATACCATCGCCGATCATGGCGACCACCGCGCCGGTATTTTGCAGATGTCGGATCTGCTCGATTTTTTTCTGCGGTGTGAGCCCGGCATGGATTTGCTGGATGCCAACGCGATTCGCCACTTGCACCGCGGCATCTAAGTGGTCGCCGCTCAATAACCACACGCGTTTACCGGCGCGGGTTAATGCGCTAACGGTCGCGCGCGCGTCGTCACGCACGGTGTCGGCAAAGGCAAACACCGCCTCGATGCCGTTGATACTGCCCAGGACCGCGACACTATGTCCCGCTCGGCACCACTCACGCGCGGTGACATCCTGCAATTCATAACCGGTTTGTTCCGCAACAAACGCCGCCGATCCGAGCACGTAATGCTTACTATTAATATCACCAGTGACACCGCCGCCCGCGACTTGCTTGATGTTATGCGCGCCGGTTAATGGTACCGCCGCGGCACGCAGGGCGCTGTCCGCTTAGGGCAAGAGGTAGGCTTTCAGGGTGTTTTCATTGATCTCGCCTAGCGTACGCTTGGCAAGAATGATTTTCTGATCGCCCGAGACCAGAACTTTGCCCTCGGCATCCTTG
>CAZCAK010000442.1:0-1586 GCA_964496605.1 uncultured Acidiferrobacteraceae bacterium
CATCGCCGCGCTAAACGATGACTTATTGCAAAATCACGCGCGCGGCCGGCGCACCGTGCTCATCATCGACGAGGCGCAAAAACTCAGCCACGACATTTTGGAACAAGTGCGCTTGCTGACGAACCTCGAAACCACCAAAGAAAAATTACTGCAGATCTTGCTCATCGGTCAGCCCGAACTGCAGGCGCTGCTGGCGCAGCAGAATCTACGCCAGCTCGCGCAACGCATCACCGCGCGTTATCGGCTCGAGCCCCTATCGCTCGCCGAAACACGCGAGTACATCGCGCATCGGCTCCAAGTCGCCGGCGCGAATGCAAATATCTTCAGCGAAGGCGCGATGCATTGGATTCACCGCGCCTCGCGCGGCATTCCGCGTATCGTCAATGTGATTTGCGATCGCGCCCTCCTCGGCGCCTACGCCGACGGCAAAAATTCGGTACACGTCGGCCTCGCACGTCGCGCCGCGCGCGAAGTCGGACAGGCCACGCCGCGGCAGAGCTACCCGCGCGCCATCGCCGCCGGTGTGAGCTTACTCATCGCCGCCGGCGCCGCGCTCGCGTGGCAGTACGCGCCGGCATGGCGCAAGAGCGAAGTCGCGGTCGCGACACCGGCGGCCGCAACACCGACGACGGCGCCGACTGCAACTGCGAGCCCAATGACACCCGTCGCGGCAACGCCGGCGACCACCGCCGCGGTGGTAGAAACCAAGCCGTCGCTCGCGGCCCTGCTCACCGCGCCGACCACGCGTGCCGATACGCAATCGGCCTTGCAGCAATTATTCGCGCGCTGGCAATTGGATTACACCGCGTTCACCGGCAATACCGGCTGCGAGCGCGCCGAAGAAGCCGGCCTGCGTTGCACGCTTGCCACCGGCAACTGGAACACCTTGCGCCAATACAATCGACCCGCAGTCTTGGAGCTCATCGATGGCGGCGGGAATTTGCATCACGTCTTGCTCTCACACTTAAGCAATGACCAAGCGACGCTCGACTTCGGCGGCGCGGCGTATATTTTCCCGATTGTTGAGATCGACCGCTTCTGGTACGGCAAGTCCTTATTACTCTGGCAGGCGCCGATCGAAGAAAATGTCTTGCGCCGCGGCATGCGTGGCCCCTCGGTCCGCTGGCTGCGCAGCGCGCTCGCGCGCACCGAACAGCGCGCAGTAAAAGAAGCCGAGTTGCGCGACGTGTTCGATCGCGATCTCGAGGCGCAAGTCATCGCGTTTCAACGGCGCAATAGCTTGCCCGCCGACGGCATCGTCGGTGAACGCACGATCCTGCGATTTAAATCCGACGATCCGCCGCTCACCGGCGACGCCATCAAGACCGCGGCGGCGGGCGTCTGATGTCATACATCCTCGACGCCTTAAAAAAATCCGAGCAAGAACGCGGCGCGCAACGCGCGAGCGATCGCAGCACCGCGCAAGAAACGCCGATCGTGGTGCAATACAACTGGCCCGCGATCGGCGGCTTACTACTATTGCTCAATGTCTTATTGGGTGGATTATTAGTCTGGTGGAACCACAGCGCGAGCGTGCCGGAAGCGACCGCCAGCACCGCGCCGGCACCGGCGACAGAAATTGCGAG
>CAZCAK010000443.1:0-1579 GCA_964496605.1 uncultured Acidiferrobacteraceae bacterium
TTGGCGAGTTGTGCACAGGCGTTGTGCAGGACCCACGCACCGATCGGTAAGATCAAACCGATTTCTTCCGCCAGCGGGATGAATTGCTCCGGCAGGACCACACCGTAAACCGCGCTGTGCCAACGTACCAGGGCCTCCATGCTGACAATGTCGCCACTGCGGCAACTGACGATCGGTTGGTAATGGAGTACGAATTCGCCCCGCTCGAGCCCGAGCCGTAGCGCCTGCTCCATACCCAGCCGCTCGACCGCCTTGCTAGTCATCTGCGGTGTATAGAACTGATAGGTATTGCGTCCAGCTTCTTTGGCGCGATACATCGCGACATCGGCATTGCGTAGGAGTGTCGGGCCGTCCTGGGTATCGATTGGATAAATCGTAATCCCGAGACTGACGCGAATGAACAGATCGCGCCCGGCGATGGAAAACGGTTTCGCAAAGAGATCGAGAATCTTTTGCGCCAGGCGCGCGGCATCCTCGGCATGCGCCATATCGGCCATGATCAAGGTGAACTCGTCGCCCGATAAGCGCGCTACGGTATCGCCGCGGCGCACCGCGGTCGACAGCCGCGCGGCGACACCTTGCAGCAATTGATCGCCGGCATCGTGGCCCAGAGTATCGTTGACGTTTTTGAAGCGATCGAGATCGAGAAATACAACCGCGACTAGACGATCGCGGCGGCCCGCATCGATCATCGCCTGCTGTAATCGATCGTTGAATAGGGAGCGATTCGGTAGACCGGTCAGTTCATCGTGATGCGCCAGATATGATAGCCGTTCTTCTGCGCGGCGCCGCTCGGTGATATCGCGGGTGATACCGAGCAATACACGTTCGCCTTCGCGCGTAGTCATCGGTACGGCATGGGTTTCGAGCCAACGTCGTGTGCCCCTGAGGCCCTCGATTTCGAATGTCAGCATGCCCTTATTACCCTTGAGCACACTTTCAGTCAGCTCGCGAAACGCCGGGCGATGTTCCGGTAAAATTAAATTTAATAACGGCTGTTGTATTGCGGCTTCGAAACTATCTGCCTCAATCATGGCGAGCCCCGAGGCGTTCATATCAAGCAGGCGTCCGTCTGCGCCCACGACTTTCACGCATTCCGGCTCGGTGTCGATAATCGTGCGCAAATGCTCTTCACTGGCGCGTATCGAGTTTTCGGCGTTCACGCGTTCGGTAATATCCTTACCGGTCGATACGAAATGGGTGATGATGCCGGCGCTATTGCGCAGCGGCGTGATGGTTTTTTCTTCGTAATAGAGTTCGCCGTTGCGGCGACAATTGAGGAACACATCGCGAAACGGATCGCCGCGCAGGATCGTTTCCCAAAGGCGCCGGTAGAACTCGTTGTCGTGTTTACCCGAGCGCATGACATTCGATTTGCGGCCGCGCGCCTCCTTCGCCGTATAGCCGGTAACCAATTCGAACGCCGGGTTGACATATTCGATTATCCCATCGCGATCGGTGATCATCACGAGATCGGCGGTTTGCTCGATGGCGCTCGATAATTGCCGCATCTGTGTCTCGGACGTTTTTCGTCCGGTGATGTCGCGCGCGGTGGCGATGATGGCGCGCGGTCGGCCTT
>CAZCAK010000444.1:0-1574 GCA_964496605.1 uncultured Acidiferrobacteraceae bacterium
CGCGGCGCTGACCGCGCCGGCTCCAGCGTTCGCCGACAAGCTCGTTAATCGCCTCGCACAACACCCTTCGCCTTATCTCGCGGCGCACGCCGCCGATCCAGTTGCATGGCAAGAATGGAGCCCCGCCACCATCGCACGCGCGGCGCGCGAAGGTAAATTGCTGTTCGTATCCGTCGGGTATTTTTCGTGTCATTGGTGTCACGTCATGCAGCGCGAGAGCTATCGCAATCGCGCCATCGCCGCGCGGCTCAACCGCGATTTCATTCCAGTGAAGGTCGACCGCGAATTAGACCCGGCGCTCGATACGCAGCTCATCGACTTTGTACAGAATACCCGCGGCCGCGCCGGTTGGCCCTTGAATGTATTCGTGACGCCGGAAGGCGCGCCGCTGCACGCGAGCCTGTATTTACCGCCGGATGAATTCGCTGCTTTACTGCAACGTACGCGCGATCTCTGGCGCGAGGAACGCGCGCGCTTGACGCAGTTGGCGCTGAATGCCAGCGCGAGCGCCGTTGCCCCCGCCGGCACGGCATTAACGCGCGAGCAGATTCAGATGCTGCAGCGCGATTTTCTCGCCGCCGCCAAGTCCGAAACGGATACGATCGAGGGTGGATTCGGTAAGGCGGCGAAGTTTCCCTCGGTGCCGCAATTGGCGGCGCTATTGGAGCTTTCACGCGAAACCGACACCGAGCTGCGCGCATTCCTCGTGCTTACCTTGGAACAGATGGCGCATAACGGTTTGCGCGATCACCTCGGCGGTGGCTTTTTTCGCTACACCACCGATCCCGGTTGGAAGACGCCGCACTTCGAAAAAATGCTGTACGACAACGCCCAGTTGGCACAGCTCTATTGGCGTGCCGCGACGGTGTTCGCGCGCGCTGATTTTCATGCCATTGCGGTCGAGACCTTCGGCTTCATGCAAACGGTACTCGCGAGCGGCGAACGCGATTTTATCGGCGCCTTGTCCGCGGTCGATCGACGTAACATCGAAGGCGGTTATTATCTTTGGTCGGTGCCGGCGTTGACATGTGCGCTCGGCGCGAATACGGCGCAACGGTTTCGGCGCGCATATGGCATGACCGACGCGCCACCG
The DNA here is from genome assembly GCA_964496605.1 of uncultured Acidiferrobacteraceae bacterium. Taxonomy (GTDB): domain Bacteria; phylum Pseudomonadota; class Gammaproteobacteria; order Acidiferrobacterales; family CAZCAK01; genus CAZCAK01. The sequence continues at coordinate 1,094 of CAZCAK010000444.1, forward strand.
TTTGAAGCCGGATATCTGCCGATTCCGAGTGCGGCACCGATGGAAATCGCGGCACTCGCGCCGGCGCGGCAGAAATTACTCGCAGTGCGTGGACGGCGCGATCTGCCGCGTGATGTGAAGCGTCTCGCGGCATGGAATGGACTGGCACTCAGTGCCTTTGCCGCGGCAGCGGTGGATGTGGCGTCGTATCGCAGCGCCGCAACGCAACTCGCAACACAATTGCGGACCGCGTTTTGGGACGGGCACGGACTACGGCGCGCCTTGGTCGGCACGCGCGCCATCGGCGCCAGCGCCTTGGAGGACTACGCCTATATTGCGCGCGGCATGCTCGATGTCTATCGCCTGACACGCGCGCCGGACGATCTGGCATTTGCGCGCGCCGTGGCCGATGCCGGTTGGCAGCGCTTCTACGACCGCGGCTGGAACGTCGGTGCCGAGGGTCTGCGCGCCCAGGCGCCGCAGCGCATGATCGAGGACGGCG
>CAZCAK010000445.1:0-1573 GCA_964496605.1 uncultured Acidiferrobacteraceae bacterium
ACGTATAGCTTCATCGAATCGGTCGAGGCGATGCATCCGTTCTATATGGTGCGTCTGCTCGGCGGCCTGTTTTACTTAAGCGGCATGTTGATCATGAGCTACAACGTCTGGCAGACCGTGCGCGGCGCCGTTCCCAAACCCGTAACAATACCGGACGCCGTGGCGGCGCATTGAGGACGAGCCATGTCTTGGCAAACATTAATTGAAAAGAAAACCGGCTGGCTGATCGCGCTTACCGTTGCAGTCGTCAGTATCGGCGGCATGGTCGAAATCGTGCCGCTATTCGCGCAAAAGTCCATGACTGAAGCGGTTGCCGGCGTGAAGCCCTACCCGGCACTGCAACTCGCCGGGCGCGATTTGTATATCCGTGAATCGTGCAGCGTGTGTCATTCGCAAATGATCCGCCCGTTCCGCGCCGAAACCGAACGCTATGGTCATTATTCGGTCGCGGGAGAATTTGTCTACGACCGTCCGTTTCAATGGGGCAGCAAGCGCACCGGGCCCGACCTCGCGCGCGTCGGCGGGCGCTATAGTGATGAGTGGCATCGCGTGCACTTGATCAATCCGCGCGATGTGGTGCCGGAATCGATTATGCCGGGCTATCCGTGGCTGGCGCAAAACAAGCTTGATGCCAGCGACATCCAAACGAAGATGCGCGTGCTACGCAGCCTCGGTCATCCGTACTCCGACGAAGAAATCGCGAGCGCCCCGGCAGAGCTGGAAGGCAAAACCGAAATGGACGCGATCGTCGCGTACTTGCAAAACCTCGGCACCGCGATTAAGTCGCGGAGGTAATCATGAGCCTATTTCATTCGATCTGGACCCTGATCTCACTGCTGTTGTTCATCGGCATATGCGTATGGGCCTATAGCGGCGCACGCCACGAGCGGTTCCGCGACGCCGCGCAACTACCGTTCCGCGACGACGAACCGCAGAACCCGCGTCGCGGTCAGGATAGCGATCATGTCTGATCTCAGTCTTTTCTGGCACGCATTCATTATTTTCTTCACGACGCTCGGCGTCGTCGGCCTGTTCGGTTTGATTTATGTCTTGTCACGTCAAAAGGTGAAGGTCGGCGCCAAGGCCGAAACCATGGGACATGTTTGGGACGGCGACCTCGAAGAACTGAATAATCCGCTGCCGCGTTGGTGGTTGAATTTGTTTTATATCACGCTGGTATTCAGCATCGGTTACCTATTGTTTTATCCTGGCTTCGGCGCGTTCTCCGGCATGCTCAAATGGACCCAGGTATCGCAATATGAGGACGAGGTGAAGGCCGCCGATGCCAAGTTCGGACCCTTGTACGAGAAATATCGCAGTCAGGACTTGGCTGCTGTCGCCGCCGATCCAAACGCACGCAAAATCGGCGGGCGCCTGTTCGCAACGTATTGCACCGGCTGCCACGGCTCCGATGCGCGCGGCGCGCGCGGCTTTCCAAATTTGCGCGACCGCGACTGGCTTTACGGTGGTGCACCGGAAATGATTCAAGCCTCGATCATGAACGGTCGCAGCGGCACCATGCCTGCTTGGGGTGGTGTGCTTGGAGACGGCGGCGTCGCCGATGCGACGCAAT
>CAZCAK010000446.1:0-1551 GCA_964496605.1 uncultured Acidiferrobacteraceae bacterium
GGGATTCCGCGCGGCACAACATTTTCAACCGGACAATGGCTATTACTCCTTGGTGCTCGCCACTCCCGTAGGGTGACGCGCTCGCGTCTGTGCCCTAAGATCGCGCTATGCATTCGAATGTTTTGACGTACAGCCTGGTCGCGGCCGCGCTCGCGATCGCGTTGGTCGCCGCGTGGTGGAGCGGGCGCCGGTTTTTGCGCAAGCTGCTACGGCATCAACGCGCCGACTGGGGTCGGCCTTGGCTCAATTACCTCGATGGCCTCAATCGTATTTTATGTACACGGTTTCATCGTTTGGAGCACGAACCGTTGCCACTGCCGGCGAGCGGCGGCGCAATCGTGGTAGCCAATCACGTCTCCGGGCTTGATCCCTTGCTCATGATCGCGGCGAGCCCGCGTCCGCTGCGGTTCATTATCGCGCGTGAGGAATACGATCGTTGGTATTTACGCTGGTTATTTCGTGCCGTCGGTTGCATCCCCATCGGGCGGCGCGGCGGTCACCGCCAAGCGATGGCTAAGGCCATCGCCGCGGTGCGCGCCGGCGAAGTCGTGGCGCTGTTTCCGCACGGCGGTATTCGCTTAGAAAGTGGCCCGTTGCCGCTGAAACCGGGCGTGGCGTTCATTGCGCGCGAAACCAAGGCGCCGATCTTCGTACTGCGGCTCGACGGCGTGCGGCGTAAAGGCCACACTGTGAGCGCGGTGTTTTGGCGCTCGCGCGCCCGCATCCGTGTGCGCGGCTGTGTCGATCTCTCCTGCGCCGACACCGCAACCCTCCTGGAAGAGCTGGGCCGTCGCCTGGCGTGACAGCGGACGCGAGTTTTTTTATCGCGGCGCTTGAAATCGCCGCCGTCTTCCCCAACTTCTAGGCCAATAGCTTCCGCTCGCGGATGAGGTTCTGCTTATGCGTATGGAAAAATTGACGGGTCGATTTCAGCAAGCGCTGGCCGAGGCGCAAAGTCTTGCGGTCGGTCGCGATCATCAGTTTATCGAGCCGGTCCATGTCCTGGTGGCCTTGCTCGACCAAGACGGCGGCAGCACCCGCCAGTTGCTTGCGAAAAGCGACGTCAACGTCAATGTGTTGCGCTCGAAGATGAGCGAATTGCTGGAACGTCTACCGCGCGTCGAAGGTACCGGTGGCGATGTGCATCTCTCGAACGATTTAGCGAAGCTATTTAATCTCACCGATAAGTACGCGCAAAAGCGCGGCGACCAGTACATCTCGAGCGAGCTGTTTCTGCTCGCGGCAATGGAAGATAAGGGTGACGTCGGTAAAATCCTCAAGGAGACCGGCGCCTCCAAGGCCGGTCTCGAAAAGGCGATTAACGAAGTCCGCGGTGGTCAGAAGGTCGACGACCCCAATGCGGAAGAGAAGCGCCAGGCGCTGGAAAAATACACCATCGATCTCACCGAGCGCGCCGAGCAGGGCAAGCTCGATCCGGTTATCGGACGCGACGACGAGATTCGTCGCGCGATTCAGGTTCTACAACGCCGCACCAAAAACAATCCCGTCTTGATCGGCGAACCGGGTGTCGGCAAAACCGCGATCGTCGAA
>CAZCAK010000447.1:0-1550 GCA_964496605.1 uncultured Acidiferrobacteraceae bacterium
TCAATTAAGGTAAAGCCGGCTTGGGTTTTCATGACATCTCCTCTTTCAGGTCAAGATTACGGTGCGGTTGCACGCGCAGAATTGGTTTCGGCGGTCATCAGGCTAGTCGTTAAATCCGGGAACGTAAGGGTCGCGGTAGCACAAGTCGTATTCGCCGGTAGCGCGCCGCCGTCTAAGTAGGGCGTAAGGCTCGCGCAGTTCGTGATGTAGGTGTCGACACCAGCGGTAGCGCCGCTACCCGATAAGTTCGACAAGCGATGGCTGGCGAAAGCGACTGCCATGGCGGAATTGATCGAACCCTTGATGTTGCTGGTCACATTGGTCTTCGCCGTGGTTTGCAGGTCGACAAACTTCGGACCAGCGACCGCGGCCAGGAGGCCGATAATCACCAAGACAATGACAAGTTCAATTAAGGTAAAGCCGTTTTGCGTTTTCATCACCACATCTCCTCTCAAAAGTTAACTAGCACACGGTGCCGTCGCACGCGGCATTGCTTCCCGCGGTGATGACACTACTTCGTTCAGACTTCCAACCCGGTAATGCCTAACGTGGCATTACCGCGTATCCATCGCGCCACTCGTCCAGTGGTATGGCTCTACCGCTGCGAGACGCACGCCCTGCAACACATCTAAGTCCTGATCGAATTTTCGATTGCCGTTCTTATCTACGTACACCAATCGAACTTCGAACCGTATGCGCGCCGGTGTCCCCGGCCCGCCAATAAAACTGGCATCGTTAATCACCCGATACACCAAGGTCTTGGTACTGCTATCGAAGTACCATTTACCCGGCGGTATCGTCATCGGGTCGATACCGGCGCGAACGCCGATATAATTCGATGGTTGTTCCGCCAAATGCTCCATCGGGTTACCGCCTTCCAGTAAACGAATGGCGGCGATGTTCCTTGCGCTAATTAGATCTGCAACCTCTATGCCAATCGCGCTACGCAATGCGCCGACTGTGCTCTCGACCGCGGTCCGCTCGGCATCGACGGTTAAGCCACTGAGCTTATTAATGGCCACCGCTACCAGGCCGGAAATAATGGCGATTGCCGCAACCAGCTCTAAATACGAATGCCCAAACGCGCGCCGCGGTTTAGAGCCAGTCCAATGGCGCGTGATGTTCATGGGGGAAGACGTCATTCGATGGGCGCGTCTGCCGCGTCCCATATTTTTATGTTGATAATAAGTAGGTTACAGACGGGGATTTGTCTACCTGAAGGGACAACGAGAGCTGGTGCGCACAGCATAGCCGTTACATTCCGCCGCCACCGCGCCGCGCGACTTGACCCAAGTCCCACATCGGTAGAAAGACGCCCAGCGCCAAAATAAGAACCAGTGCACCGACAAACGTAATCAGGATCGGCTCAATCGTTGCGCTCAAGTTCTTCAGCGCATAATCGACCTCGCGTTCATAGTAATCCGCAACCTCATTCATGAGGTCGTCGATGGCACCGGTGTCTTCGCCAACGGCGATCATCTGAATCACCATCGGGGGGAACATGCCGGTCGCGGCGGCGGTACGGGCAATCGTTTCGCCGCGTTCAACAC
>CAZCAK010000448.1:0-1550 GCA_964496605.1 uncultured Acidiferrobacteraceae bacterium
TGGCGATCGCCGATTTGCCGCACTTCTTGCACACCGTCCATGATTTGCGGAAAGTCTTCGAACTGGGTCCATTGATTGTATGCCGTGCGTACCGGCACATTCACTTCAACCGATTCGTCAATCCTGGCCATATAAACCTCCTACCGTTGCGTGGTCGATGTCCAATCGGGGATCGAACTCCTGCACGAATTGTTGCACCGGGGCGACGCTGCCTCATCGGCCGAAAGCCAGCGCGCTAATCTATAACGCGGACCAAGAATGTTATGTAACGCCCGACGCGCGCCCCCCGCGTTGCCATGTGCGCACCGCGATACCGCAAGTCGTATTGCGCGTACTCGGCGCGACTTGAATACTGTTCGATTCTTTCAATGCGAATAAAACGGAGGATTTATGCAGCTTCCTTTACGGATGGGTATGCTCGGTTTGATCGGTGTCCTGAGTATCGGAATGACGGCATGCGCCACCGGTCGCAATAGCGACGAACCGGCGCCGTCGCAGCAGCAGGCGCGCAACGCCCCGCCAGGTCAGACTGAGCTGGCTTCAAGTCCGCGCGTCGCTGCCGCCGAGGGGACTGTGACCGTGAGCGATGCCGGTAATAACAATACCGGTGTGAACGTCAATGTGCGTCATCTCGCGCGGCCGCAGCGCATCGATCCCAGCGCCAGCACGTATGTTGTATGGGCGAAGCCCTTGTCGGATTACGGCCGGCCGCAAAGTCTCGGCGCATTAAACGTCGATCAAGAGCTGAATGCGAAGCTCAGCAGTACGACGCCGTTTCGTGACTTCGAAATTTTTGTGACGGCAGAAAGTTCGCCGCAGGTGCAAGACCCGCGCGGCGAGCGCTTATTGTGGGCGACGGTATCGCAGCGCTAGTACAGCGCCGACTTGTTACAGCCAATAGCGGAACAATCGGCCGAAGCGTTCGCGGATGCGATCCCATAACGGCCGTTGTTCCCATTGTTCCAGGGTGACTTCGCGCGAAGACGCGCGGTCGCGCAGGAATAACTGCTCCATATGCTGCGCGAAATCGATGCCGACGACATAGGCATTCACCTCGTCGTTGTGCAAGAAGCTGCGCAAATCTAAATTCGCTGAGCCAACGCTGGACCAGACGCCGTCGATCACCGCGGTTTTGGCGTGCAACATCGCGTCCTGACGTTCGAAAATCCGCACCCCGGCACGCAATAACGCAGTATAGGTAGCGCGCCCGGCATGGAACACCAGACCTGAATCGCTGTAGCTCGGCAGAATCAATTGCACATCGACGTGGCGTTTCGCCGCGGCGCGCAGTGCGTGTACGAATTGACGGTCGGGTACGAAATACGCGTTGGTAATATGAATCGAGCGTTGCGCGTTTTGTACCGCCGAAATCATGCTGCGATAAATTTCCTGTGCCGGCACTTCTGGCGTGCTGCCGACGATGCGCACGAGGTCGTTACCGGCCGCTTGCAGCGGCGGAAAATAATTGCGTTCCGGCAGCGTTGGCCCGTGCTGACGATTCCAAGTGTCGAGAAACATCCGTTGTAGTTCCGCAACCACCGGACCGTGAA
>CAZCAK010000449.1:0-1550 GCA_964496605.1 uncultured Acidiferrobacteraceae bacterium
AATCCCGCAGAAGATGCCCTCGCGCGCCGCGAGTCGGCGCGTCATGTCTTCTGCTTCGGCCTGCGAGATATCGATAATGCGATCGACGCGTTTGGCATCGTAAATTTTCGGCAAGTATTCTTGCGGCCAGCGACGGATGCCGGGGATCGACGAACCGCTCGTAGGTTGGACGCCGACGATTTGAATATCGCGATTGCGTTCCCTGAGATAGCGCCCGGTGCCCATGATGGTTCCGGTGGTGCCCATGGAGCTCACGAAGTGTGTGACGCCACCGTCGGTATCACGCCAAATCTCCGGGCCGGTACCGCGGTAATGCGCATCGGGATTATCGGGATTGGAAAACTGATCGAGGATCTTACCTTCGCCGCGTGTCTCCATGGCGCGCGCCGTATCGATCGCCTCCTCCATGCTGCCGGCGCGTGAGGTGAGCACGATACGCGCACCGAACGCCTTCATCATGGCGCGGCGCTCGACGCTCATGTGTTCCGGCATCACGAGCACCATCTTGTAGCCCATGATCGCCGCGGCCATCGCCAGCGCAATGCCGGTATTGCCGCTGGTCGCTTCGATCAAGGTGTCGCCGGGCCGGATCGTGCCGCGTTCTTGTGCGCGCAGGATCATGTTCAGTGCCGGTCGGTCTTTCACCGAGCCGGCGGGATTATTGCCTTCGAGCTTTACCAGGATGCGGGTATTGGGCGCGATACCGTGTTCCTGCGGCAGGCGCTGCAGCAATACCAGCGGCGTATTGCCGACGAAATATTCCAGGGTATGCGGAGAGTTCGGTGTCGCGCTGGGCATGGCGGCGGAAGTGTACCTGAGGGGCCACGACGCAGTAAGTCTAGTGCTGCTAGATCTCGATATGCTCGACGATTAATTGTAAACCGCGCAGACCCTGGTACTCGTTCACGTCCAGCCGGTAGGCTGCATGGATGATGCCGGCACTGACGACGCCAAAATCACCGTCGCGATTGAATGCAATTGCATCGAGCGTTTTATCCTGTGCCCGGTCGGCGCAGCGCAGGCGCAGCTTCAGATGCTTGTCGTTGATGAGCCGCGACTCCGCCACCACGAAACGGCCGTCGAAAATTGGCTCGGGGAAGCCCTGACCCCAGGGTCCGCCATGCCGTATACGCTCGGCGAGCGCGAGGTTAAGCGCCTCCGGCGGGACTTCGCCGTCGCTTAAGATCTGTCCCTGCAATGCCGCGGCATCTAAGTGTCGCCGCGCCTCGGCATCAAAGGCCGCGGCAAATTCCGCAAAACGCTCCTGTGCCAAGCTCAAGCCCGCGGCCATGGCGTGTCCGCCGAACTTGTTGATCAGCCCCGGATGGCGCGCGGCAATCGCATCCAGCGCATCGCGAATATGAAAGCCGGCAATCGAGCGCGCCGAACCTTTCAGCTCGCCGGGCGCGCCGGGCGCAAAAGCGATGACCGGACGATGTAGTTTTTCTTTTAGGCGGCCGGCAACGATGCCAATCACGCCTTGGTGCCAGTCATCACGCATGAGGCACACACCCCAGGGCAATTCGCCCTCGAGCGCTAAATCGTCGAGC
>CAZCAK010000450.1:0-1548 GCA_964496605.1 uncultured Acidiferrobacteraceae bacterium
TTGACCTTCGCCGCGGCGGTACCAGCAATTATCTCCGGCGGTATCGCGGAGCGCGCGCGGTTCTGGCCGCAGTTGATCGCGACTGCCGTCATCGTCGGCTTCGTTTATCCATTTTTCGAAGGCATCGTATGGGGCGAACGCTTCGGCGTGCAGGCGCTGTTCGAATCAAGCTTTGGTGCCAAATTCCATGATTTCGCCGGCTCGGTGGTGGTGCATGCGATGGGCGGGTGGCTTGCCCTCGGTGCCGTCATGATGTTGGGTCCGCGGCAGGGACGCTATACACGCGACGGCCGCATGCACGCAATGCCGCCGTCGAGTATCCCGTTTCTCGCGCTGGGTTCGTGGATTTTGGTGGTCGGCTGGTTCGGTTTTAATGTCATGAGCGCGCAAAAATTGGAAAGCGTCAGCGGGCTTGTAGCGATCAATTCGCTCATGGCAATGGTTGGCGGCGTCATCGGCGCATTGGTCGCGGCACGTACCGATCCCGGTTTCGTGCACAACGGTGCCCTCGCGGGTCTGGTCGCGGTGTGCGCTGGCTCCGATGTGATGCATCCGGTCGGCGCATTGATCGTCGGCGCGGTCGCGGGCGTATTGTTCGTCGTCATGTTCTCGCTGATGCAAAACCGCTGGAAGGTCGATGATGTCCTCGGCGTTTGGCCTCTGCACGGCCTCGCCGGTGTGTGGGGCGGCATCGCCTGCGGTATCTTCGGCTTGCAACTGTTCGGCGGTGTTGGCGGCGTAAAATTTTGGGCGCAATTCGTCGGCACTGTCGGCGGTGTCGCGATTGCGGTGGTTGCCGGTTTCGCAATATATGGCGTTTTAAAATCGCTAACCGGTATTCGCTTGAGCGAAGAGGAAGAATATCGCGGCGCCGATTTAAGTATTCATAAGATTACTTCAACACCGGAAGACGAAATCGTTTAGACGAACTATAAACTTCGGGGACAAAGACGCCGCGTTATCGCGGCGTTTTTTTTGCATCGATAGTATAAATGGTTGCTTGAATTTATTTGGCGAGGGCGTTAGCGTACGCACACCATCGCGCCATACCACACTGACGGCTGTCCGCTGTGCAAGCGGCGCGAATAACGATAATAACCCCCACATGGAGGAGGGTCATGGCACCCACACCACTCACCCGTTACGCATTGCGTGCGCTGGCGCTGTTATTCGTCGGTGCATATTCCTCGGTTAATTTGGCGGTCGCCGCTGAATCGAGCTACTCCGAGGACGGTTTTTACCAAGCCGCCGCCGCGCTCAATCCCTCGGAACGCGCCGGTCGCGAAATCTGGTACAAGGCCAGTGCCGGCAACGATCGCTTTCATACATACGTGTTTCAACAACGCATGGGGGTCTTGATCGACTGGTATCGCGTATTGAATTCGACCGGCCGCGATCAACGCTTTGCCACTTGGGGCCTTATCAACGATCCGAGTTGTTGCACACCAGGCAGCAAGGGCTGTCCGGCGAAGACGCTGGAAGAGACTTACGGTTTTGATTGGTGTCCGGGCGACGATACTTTATTGAAGTTTGTCGGCAAGACCGGCT
>CAZCAK010000451.1:0-1543 GCA_964496605.1 uncultured Acidiferrobacteraceae bacterium
GAAGAGCTTACAAGCACAAGGCACGATTCAGTACATTCCGTTTCCCGCCGCCTTGGTCGGTAAGTACCAAAGCTTTACCGAGGCCAATGTCGAAGCCTTGCGCGCGGTGGGTTATGCGCGACCGTTTTTGACAGTCGAGGAAGGCGTCGGGCGTTACCTCCATCGCTTAAGCGCGAAGGTGGCCTGATGTTGTATCCGGTTATTCTCTCCGGCGGATCCGGCACGCGACTGTGGCCATTATCGCGCGAACAACATCCGAAGCAGCTGTTATCGTTCGGCGAGCAACACAGCTTATTGCAAAAAACCGCGCTGCGTTTAGACGGAATGAAAGATGTCACATCACCGCTCGTAGTCTGCAATCATGAGTATCGGTTTATCGTCGCGGAGCAACTGCGCCAAATCAAAAAGGAACAGCCGCGATTATTATTGGAGCCGTTCGGGCGCAATACCGCGCCGGCCTTGACCTTGGCGGCGATCGCACTCAAAGATGCCGGCGATGCCGTGATGATGGTAATGCCGGCGGATCACGTGATTGCCGATATCGCCGCGTTACACGCCGCAGTGAACGATGCATTACCGCTGGCGCGCGCGGGCAAGATCGTGACCTTCGGCATCGTGCCCGATGCCCCCGAGACCGGCTACGGCTACATCCGTGCCGGTAAAGATTTCGCCGTGCGCGAGTTTGTGGAAAAACCGAATGCAACAACGGCGCAAGCGTATATCAAGAGCGGCGATTATTTTTGGAACAGCGGCATGTTTCTGCTCACGCCGCAAACCTGGCTCGATGAAATGCGGCAGCGGCAGCCGCTAATGCTGGACGCCTGTATCGCGGCCTATGCAAAAGGTCGCACCGACGATGTGTTTTACCACATCGATAAAACCGCGTTCGAGACCTGTCCGAGCGATTCAATTGATTACGCCGTCATGGAAAAAACCCAACGCGCCGCGATGGTGCCGCTCGATTGCGGCTGGTCCGACGTCGGTGCTTGGGCCGCGGTGCAGAAAATGTTACCGAAAAATGGCGATGGTAATGCCAGCGTCGGCGATGTGGTCGCGCTCGATACGAAGAATAGTTTGCTGATGGCGCAGGGGCGTTTATTGGCCGTTGTCGGTTTAGAAGACGTCATTGTGATCGAAACCGCCGACGCGGTATTGGTGGCGCATAAAAATCACACGCAAGACGTTAAAAAACTGGTGGAGCATTTGCGCGGTCAGGATCGCGAGCAGCACAAGCAGCATCGTAAGGTCTATCGACCGTGGGGCTCGTACGAAACGATGGATACCGGTCAGCGCTTTCAGGTAAAGCGCATTACGGTAAAACCGAAAGCCGCGCTATCGCTGCAAATGCATCATCATCGCGCCGAACATTGGGTGGTCGTGCGCGGTACCGCGAAGGTCACACGCGGCGACGACGTATTTCTAGTGGGCGAGAATGAATCGACGTTCATTCCTCTAGGGATAAAGCATCGCTTGGAAAATCCCGGTGCGATTCCCCTGGAAATGATCGAAGTCCAGTCGGGACCCTATCTTGGCGAAGACGATA
>CAZCAK010000452.1:0-1539 GCA_964496605.1 uncultured Acidiferrobacteraceae bacterium
GTCAGAGGCTCCGGATAGTCGACGTGGACGTCCGCCGGCGTGTTCTCGATATCGGTACTGGCGGCGGCTTGCCCGGTATACCGCTCGCGATTATCGAACCACAACGCAGCTTCACCTTGCTCGATAGCAACGCCAAAAAAACCCGCTTTGTGATCGAGGCGGCGGCACAGCTTAAGCTGAGCAACGTCGAGGTGGTGCAGGAGCGCGTGGAAAAATTTCATCCACCGCAAGGCTTCGATACGCTGATGTCGCGTGCGTTCTCGAGTCTCGCGGACATGGTGCAGGGCGCGGCGTCGCTGCGCGCCCCCGGCGGCATATTTCTGGCCATGAAGGGTGTGTATCCAGAAGAGGAGATCGCCGCCCTGCCGTCGCAATTTTCGGTGAAAGCGGTCGAGACGTTGCAAGTTCCGGGGCTTGATGCCGCGCGCCATCTCGTCATTATCGGCGAGGCCTAGCGTGGGCAAAATTATTGCTGTAACCAACCAGAAGGGCGGCGTCGGTAAAACGACTACCAGTATCAATCTCGCGGCATCGTTGGTCATGACGCGCAGACGTGTCATGTTGATCGATATCGATCCTCAGGGTAACGCGACCATGGGTAGTGGCGTCGATAAACAGGCGCTGACGACTACGACTTATGATGTCTTGCTAGGCGATGCCACCATTGCCGCGGCGACGCAAAAAACCAGCGCCGGCTATGACCTCGTGCCGGCCAACGGCGACTTGTCCGGTGCCGAAGTGGAGCTGATCAATTTACCGCAACGCGAACACCGTCTGCGCACGGCGCTGCAGCCGCACACCGAACAATACGACTATATCTTGATCGATTGCCCTCCGGCCCTGAATCTATTGACGGTCAATGCCCTGGTTGCGGCGCAAACCGTGATGATCCCCATGCAATGTGAGTACTACGCGCTCGAGGGCCTATCCGCATTAGTGAATACCATTCAGAAAATCCGCGAGGGGCTTAATCCGGAACTGCAAATCGAGGGCCTGCTGCGTACCATGTTCGACCCACGTAATACCTTGGCGCTGGAGGTCTCGGCGCAGTTAAGCCATCACTTCGGGGAAAAGCTTTATCGCACTATCATCCCGCGCAATGTACGTCTGGCGGAGGCGCCAAGCTATGGTAAGGCGGTGATCAATTACGATAAGCAATCCAAGGGCGCGCAAGCTTATCTTGCGCTCGCCGGAGAAATTTTGCGCCGCGAGCAAACTGTGTGAGGCATCGATGAATACGAAAAAACCGCGCTTGGGTCGCGGCCTCGACGCGCTGCTGGGCAGCGTCGGCGCGGCGCCGGCTAACGCTTCGAATAATAAAGACGAGTTGCGCCAATTGCCGGTGGAAGTCTTGCAGCGTGGTAAATACCAACCGCGCACGCACATGGATCAGGATGCGCTCGCAGAGCTGGCCGATTCGATCAAGGCGCAAGGCATTGTGCAGCCGATCGTGGTGCGCGAACTCGGCGCCGATCATTACGAGATCGTCGCCGGCGAGCGGCGTTGGCGCGCGGCGCAAATCGCCGGCCTCGCAACCGT
>CAZCAK010000453.1:0-1539 GCA_964496605.1 uncultured Acidiferrobacteraceae bacterium
AATCGAAACCGCTGCGCGTGCCGTCGCGATCCATGCTGGTCAATAAAATCTCGCCGGCGCCGTATTGCGCCATCTTACGCGCCCACTCGATCGCATCGAGTCCGGTCGGCTTACGCCCGCCATGAGTAAAAATTTCCCAACGCGGTGTCGCGCCGTGTTGCGTTTGTTTGGCATCGATTGCGACGACGATGCATTGTGCACCGAAATGATCCGCCGCCTCTTTGACTAATTCCGGATTGGTCACCGCGGCGGTGTTGATGCTGACCTTATCGGCACCGGCATTGAGCATGCGGCGCACATCGGCAACGCTGCGAATACCGCCACCGACCGTAAGCGGAATGAACACTTGATCGGCGATCGCTTCCACCATCTGCACTGTGGTCGCGCGCGCATCGCTACTCGCGGTGATATCCAGAAAAGTAATTTCGTCCGCACCCTGCGCGTCGTAAAACCGTGCCGCCTCGACCGGATCGCCGGCGTCGCGGATTTCTTGAAAGCGCACGCCCTTGACGACGCGACCGCGATCGACGTCTAAACAGGGAATGATGCGTTTGGCGAGACCCACAGTCTGCTCTCGGTGAAGTGAAGTCGGTGATGCGACGGTCGTTGGCGCCTAACTCTTGGCGCCTAACTCGTCGGCAAGTTTTTGTCCGGCGGCGAAATCGAGCGTGCCCTCATAAATCGCGCGTCCGGTGATGGCACCCATGATACCCGCATCGGCGACGGCGCACAGTTTGCGGATATCGTCCAGATTGGTGATCCCACCCGAGGCAATCACCGGGATCGAAATGGCATTCGCCAATTTCAAAGTCGCATCGATATTGACGCCGCTCATCATGCCGTCGCGGCCGATATCGGTGTAGATGATCGCCTCGACGCCATCGTCTTGATAGCGTCGCACTAAATCGATGACATCGTGTTTCGATAACTTCGACCAGCCGTCGATCGCGACCTTGCCGTCTTTCGCATCTAGCCCGACCATGATATGGCCGGGAAACTCGGCGCAGACGTCGCCGACGAAGTGCGGCACATTGACTGCCTTTGTACCCAAAATCACATAACGCACGCCGGCATCGAGATAGGTTTGAATCGTTTCCTCGGTGCGGATACCGCCGCCGACCTGCACCGGCACATCGGGAAAATGACGCACGATCTCTTCGATCACATCGGCGTTCACCGGTTTGCCGGCGAAGGCGCCGTTCAAATCGACCAGGTGCAAACGGCGTGCACCGGCCTTCACCCAACGCTCGGCCATGGCCACCGGATCGTCGGAGAACACGGTGTTGTCTTCCATGCGGCCCTGGCGCAGGCGCACGCATTTACCGTCTTTGATATCGATCGCAGGAATCAGCAACATCGCCGTGTTATGCGTTCCAGTGCACGAAGTTTTCCAGTAATTTTAGCCCAGCCTGCTGGCTTTTTTCAGGGTGGAATTGTACCGCGAAGATATTATCCTGCGCCGCCGCGGCGGCGAATTCCACACCATAGGTCGTTAAACCGGCAATTTGCGTGCGATCGCTCGGATCGGCGTAGTAGCTA
>CAZCAK010000454.1:0-1532 GCA_964496605.1 uncultured Acidiferrobacteraceae bacterium
CGATCTCGTTCTCGTGATGCGGGAATTGCAAATCGGCGCCGCCGCCATGGATGTCGAAGTGATCGCCGAGTTCCGCCATCGACATGGCGGAGCATTCGATATGCCAACCAGGACGCCCGGGTCCCCAAGGGGAATCCCACTGCGGTTCGTTCGGTTTCGCTGCCTTCCATAATACGAAATCAAGCGGATCGGTCTTGGCCTCATCGGCCTCGACGCGCGCACCGACTTGCAACTCGTCGAGCGACTTGCCGGACAACTTGCCGTAATCCTTGAACACACGCACGCGGTAATACACATCGCCGTTGTCGGCGCGGTAGGCGAAACCGTTATCGATTAAGCGTGCGATAAGTTGCGTGATGGCCGCGATGTGATCCGTCGCGCGCGGTTCGTGATTTGGCCGCAACACCAGCAAGGCGTCGGCGTCTTCATGCATGGCGGCGATGAAGCGATCGGTGAGTTGCTTCATGTCTTCGCCGTTTTCATGCGCGCGCTTGATGATCTTGTCGTCGATATCGGTGATATTGCGCACGTAGTTCACCTTCAAACCGCGCGCGCGCCAATAGCGCACCGCCATATCGAACACCACCATCACGCGCGCGTGGCCGATGTGACAATAGTCATACACCGTCATACCGCAGACATAGATGCGCAACTCGCCGGCACGAATCGGTGTCAGCGGTTCCTTGCGCCGTGTCAGGCTATTGTAGATTTGCATGGATCAAGAAGCGGCAGAGGCGCGACGCGATAAATCGACTCCGGCACGTAAACGATTTTTCACGCGCGACTGCATGAGCGGTAATAGGCGCGCCATCTCCGGGCCATCGAGTTCGCCAGTAAGTGCCGCCCGCAGCGGTTGAAACAAGGCCTTGCCCTTCATGCCGGTGGCGGTTTTTAATGCCTCGCTCAGCGCCTTGAAATCGCTCGCGTGGACATCGGCGAGTTGCGTGGCGGTTTCGAAAAAATTCGGCCCGGCACCGGCGATGACTTGGCGCGCGGTGTGGCTTAATTCCCAATCGTCGGTAAATAAAATCCGTGCCCATAGCAAGGCGTGTTCCGGCGCGGCGATATTCGCGCGTACGGCGTCGATAAAATCGGTGCGCTGTGCCGCCGGTACCAGCTGCTGCACTGCCGCGCCCATCCATTGCCATAATACTTCGCTGCCGGCGTGACGAATCGCCTCTTGCTGCCAGTGCAGGAGCTGCGTCGCATCGTAACGCGCGGGTGCGCGGCCGAGTCGCGCGCTGTCGAAGGCTTGCGCCAACTCATCCAGCGTCATCAGGCGATTGTCTTCATAGCTATGGCCGACGCGCGCAAGATAATTATTGATCGCGGCGGGGAAAAAACCGCTAGCGCGCATTTCCTGTACCGTGCGGCTGCCGTGGCGCTTCGACAGCGGTGCGCCGTCGGCGCCGACCACGAGCGCGATATGGGCATACGCCGGGATCGGTAGCTCCAAGGCCTGCAGCAACAAGATTTGCCGCGGTGTATTGGTGAGATGATCCTCGCCGCGCACGACCAGCGTGACACCCATG
>CAZCAK010000455.1:0-1522 GCA_964496605.1 uncultured Acidiferrobacteraceae bacterium
CCCGTTGTCCACGCGGCGCAAGCGCGCGCCAGCTGTGCGTCCAGGTATCGGCCCATTCGGAAGCGAGTGCGATTTCCTGCGCGGTCCAGGCATGATCGCGCGCCAAAAACCAACCGCCAGTGCCTGCTAGCGGCAGCCATAAACCATGCGCCGGCAACCATTCGTCCCATTCCGCCGCTTCTTCGCTCGATAAATCGGCGGCACCGATCACGCGCGCGCTATCGCCATTCTTCGCGAGCGTACGACAAACACGGTCGAGCCATTGAACGTAAGGCGCATTCGCCTCGACTTGAACGACACCGGAGACGGTATGCACGCCGCCATCGTTAAGCCACAACGCGGCTTGGCGATAAGGGGTAAGTTGATGAGTGTCGTTAACGGCGATAAACGCCAGCTCCACACGATCGGCGGCGCGACGCGCGCGGCGATTTAAGTCCAGCAATACACCGAACGATTCATGCACCGATGCTGGCGGTTCCGTCCGGAGGTCGGTCATATCCGTCGCAAGTTATTTCCGCGCCGCGACACGGGCGGGCGCTGAGCCGTCAAGCGGCTTCGCGGCGGGACGGTTGGCGGCGCTGCGCAATTGTTCCGAGAGACTGGCACGGCCGTGCTCACGCACGGTGGTGCCCTTATCGAAGCGGATACGGAATATGGTCGCGGCTTCGCGACCTTCGCCGTCGCGCGCCGTTACTAAGATCGACAACGCCTCGGCTCGGCCATGCGGTGGTTTGCCGTCGAACTTGCCGCTCGCGGCGTCAAAATGCAGCCACGTCGGCAAGGTCCGTCCGTCCATTAGTGTAGCGCGCAAGCGCACTACGGCTTTGGCGTTGGTGTGTAAAAAGGCATCGGTCGGAATCTTAAATTCCAGCGCCTTTTCAGGTGCGAAGGCCTGATCTGGAATGCCATGGAACACCAGCAAGTTTGGCTCGTCCGCGCTCGCGACGACAATGCGAAAGGCATTCTCACCGGTACTGGTTAACACGTTCTCCAGCAACTTTCCGCGGCCACCGAGACTGCGCCCGATCTCGCTCGTGCGTATCGCATCGCCAGCGCGACTCGACTGCGCCGAACCCAATGTGGAAGGCAGTCCTAAGAACGAATCGAATCCCGGCGCAGCCGACGATGTGGTCTCCGCCACCGTCGCCGGTGAGGTCGTCACGATCGCCGCTGTCGGCGGCAACGGCATCGGCGGCGACACGACGATCTCCGGCGCCGGCACTGCTGGGGGCGTCGAGGGTGCCGGTTGAATTGAAGCGACGGCGTTCACCACCACGCTCGTGCCGTCGATAATCGCAGTCGTAGTATTCAATGGATTACCGGCAACGTCTTGTATGACGGCGCCGGCGTTCACTTGCAGAATCAAGGTGCCGGTACTGGTGGTCGTGACCTGCACATTAAACACACCGGGGCTGACTTCGGTAATCGTTCCAATCGTAACGCCGGCAGTACCGGCGTTGCCGAAATTCGCTGCGGTGACGCTGGTGCTATCGATGTCTTCGCCGAAGGTCACGGTGTACGT
>CAZCAK010000456.1:0-1504 GCA_964496605.1 uncultured Acidiferrobacteraceae bacterium
TATTTACAAGCGCGCGCACATCGACATCCCGTTTATTGTCATGACGCGACGTATTACCGATGCCGACACGGTCAAACTCATGCAGGCCGGCGCGCACGATGTCATCATCAAGAGCAATGCCACGCGTCTCCCGCCGGCGTTGGCACGCGAGCTTGCCGCAAGCGCGCATCGTCAGGCGCGCGCACGCGCCGAGGCGGCGCTGGGTGAGATCGAGGACAAACATCGCTCCTTGATTCAAACTTCGCGCGAGGCGGTGTGTTACGCGCAAGACGGCATGCACGTCGACGCCAATCGAACGTACCTGGCGCTGTTCGGCTTCGCCAATGTCGCCGATCTCGAGGGCTTTCCATTTTTAAATTTGGTCGACAAGCCGCATCACGCCGCAGTGAAAGAGTTCTTGCGTAAACCGGCCAACAAGAATGCCGAGGCGGTACTGAGCTTCGTCGCTATGAATCAACAGGGTAATCGCTTTCACGCCGAGCTAACGGTATCGCCGTTAACGATCAAGGGCGAACCGTGTCAGCAAATCGTGGTCAGCGACGTCTCCAAGCGCAAAGCGGCAGAACACAAACTCCAGTATCTTAATCAACACGACGCCATGACCGGCCTGCATAACCGCCATCATTTCCTCCAGGAACTGGCCAAGGCGGTGGAACAGGCACGCGCCAAACGCAAAAGCATTTTGCTGTACATCGATATCGATCAATTGCAGACCATCAATAACGAATTCGGCCTCGAGGCGGGCGACCGCCTGTTGTTGCGCTTGGCAAAATTATTTCGCGATAAGCTACGCCCGACCGATGTGTTGGCACGCGTCAGCGGCGACGAGTTCGCGGCGCTCATGCCCGGCGTCGAGCGTACACAGGCGGAGAAGATCGCCGCGGAAATGAATCAAGCCATCAACGATGCGCCGATTACGGAAAACGGTAAAACCTATCCTTGTCGCTGCACCGTCAGTGTCGTCGAGATCGATCATGACACCGCGACACCGCAGAAGGCCTTGATGTTGGCGCATCAGGCGCAGCGCGCCGCAAAAGGCGACCGCCGCGCCCCCAGTCCGGGAGCCGCAACGGGAAGCCCGGCGCCGGCCGCCGGTGCGAATGCCGCACGCAAACCGCTCGACCAGAGCTACGATGCCTGGCATCGCCGCATCGAAACCGGACTGGCGCAAGGCAAATTCCACACGGTGTTCCAGCCGATCGTGAATCTTCACGCCGAGGCCAGCGAAGCGTATGAGGTATTGGTGCGCATGACCGGCGAAGACAATGCCGTCGTGTCCGCCGGGGAGTTCATGTCTACCGCCGACGAATCCGGTCAGGCGCAACGCATCGACCGCGCGGTACTGCAACAAGTACTGGTACACGTCGCCGAAACACAAAAGCAAGGCAAGCAGACGCGCTTCTTTCTCAACGTTTCGCATTGGACCTTGCGCGACGCCGATTACTTACACTTTCTCAAGGAACAACTGGACGCGCTCGGCGTGAACGGACGATTTTTAATTTTC
>CAZCAK010000457.1:0-1496 GCA_964496605.1 uncultured Acidiferrobacteraceae bacterium
ACGCGCCGCAGGAATGGGAAAGCATGTTGCACGAGATGCTCGGCATTCTGGCCTACCGCCTGCGCGGCTGGGCCTAGAGCGGCCTCAAACGCCGTGATATTCGCGATACCACTCGACGAAACGTTTTACGCCTTCTTCCACGGTGGTCTGCGGTTTGAAGCCGGTGACGCGTTGCAATTCGCTAACATCGGCCACGGTCGCGGGTACATCGCCGGGTTGTAGCGGCAACATCTCCATCTTGGCCTTTTTACCGAGGCATTCTTCCAGCACATTGATGTAACGCATTAGTTCCACCGGCCGATTATTGCCGATATTGAAAATGCGCCATGGGGCGTAACTGGTAGCGGAATCTGGCGCATCGCCGGACCACTGCGGATTCGGTGTCGCCGGTCGATCGATGACGCGTATCACGCCCTCGACGATGTCGTCGACGTAAGTGAAATCGCGAATCATTTTGCCGTGATTGAATACCTGAATGGTCTTGCCTTCCAAAATGCCCTTGGTGAATAGGAATAGGGCCATATCGGGCCGCCCCCAGGGGCCGTAGACTGTGAAAAACCGCAGGCCGGTGCAGGACAGACCGAATAGATGCGCATAGCTATGCGCCATCAATTCATTGGCTTTCTTGCTCGCCGCGTACAAGGAAACCGGGTGATCGACATTGTGATGCTCGGAAAACGGCTGCTTGGTGTTAGCGCCATAGACCGAACTCGATGAGGCGAACACGAAGTGGTTCACTTTCGAGTGGCGGCAACCTTCCAACAAGTTCACGAAGCCGACGATATTGGCGTCGACATAGGCGTGTGGATTCACTAAGGAGTAACGCACGCCGGCCTGCGCCGCGAGATTCATGACGGCATCGAAGCGCTGTTCCTGAAATAACTTCGCGACGCCGTCGCGATCGGCGATATCGAGTTTCTGAAAGCGGAAATTTTTGTGCTTCTTTAACCGCTCGAGCCGCGCCTCTTTCAGCGCGACCGAGTAGTAGTCGTTCATATTATCGATGCCGTACACCTCATCGCCGCGGGCGAGCAGGCGTAAGGCCAGGGTCGAACCGATGAAACCGGCAACACCGGTGATCATCACGTGCATGTGCGTTCCTCGTTATTGTTTTTGTTTAAATCGCGATTTCTATAACCGCCAAACCGTAAGGCCGTTTTTTTGCAATGCGGCGCGGTCGAATTGCGACTTCACGTCGATAAAGCAACCGCCACTGCGCAGCTTCTCCAGGTAATGCTCGACCGGCTTGCTGAGAAACTGCTTGTGCGCCACCGCCGCGACGATGGCATCGGCCACCGGTAGCTCGTTCCAGGTGCGCAATTTTACACCGTATTCGTGCTCCGCCTCACCCGCGACCGGCACCGGGTCGTGCACATGCACATTGACGCCATAGCTCTCGAGTTCGCGAATGACATCGATCACGCGCGAGTTGCGCAGGTCCGGGCAGTTTTCCTTGAACGTCAACCCGAGCACGATGACGTTCGCACCTTTGATAC
>CAZCAK010000458.1:0-1487 GCA_964496605.1 uncultured Acidiferrobacteraceae bacterium
GGTCGCGAGCGCGCTCGGTCGCAAATTTTATCGCTTCTCGGTCGGCGGTATGCGCGACGAGGCCGAGATCAAGGGCCATCGACGCACCTATATCGGCGCCATGCCGGGTAAATTCATTCAGGCGATTAAAGAAGTCGCGGTGATGAACCCGGTCATCATGCTCGATGAGATCGATAAGATCGGCTCGACGTTCCATGGTAACCCGGCCTCGGCGATGCTTGAGGTTCTGGACCCGGAACAGAACATCGACTTTCTCGATCACTATCTCGATGTGCGCTTCGATTTGTCGAAGGTGCTATTCATCTGCACCGCGAATCAGCTCGATACTATTCCGCGACCCTTGCTCGACCGTATGGAAGTGATCCGGCTCGGCGGTTATATCGCCAGCGAAAAGCTCGCGATCGCGAAGAATCATATTATCCCGCGCCAGATGCAGAAGGCCGGTTTGAAACGCGGTCAGCTCAAGATCGATGAGCGCGCAATTTTACAAATCATCGAGGGCTACGCGCGCGAAGCCGGCGTGCGCAATCTGGAGAAAAAGCTCGGGACCATCGCGCGCAAGGCGGTGGTCGCGATTCTGAAAGGGGAAAAGCCACCGATCAAGGTGACGGTAAAGAATCTGGAAAAATATCTCGATAAGCCGGTGTTTCAACCGGTGAAGCCCTTGCGCGGCGTCGGTGTGATCACCGGCTTGGCGTGGACGCCGATGGGCGGTGCGACGCTCGATATCGAGGCGACGAAAGTCCACGGCGCCAACCGCGGGTTTCGCCTTACCGGCCAGCTGGGGGATGTGATGCGCGAATCGGCCGAGATCGCCTATAGCTATATCGCCTCGCATTGCCGGCAATATCGTTGTCGCAAGGATTTTTTTGATAAATCGTTTTTGCACCTGCACGTGCCGTCCGGGTCGATTCCGAAAGATGGCCCTAGTGCTGGCGTCACCATGGCGACGGCGCTGCTGTCCTTGGCGCGCGGTGTGCCGGTGGAGCGGCCCTTGGCCATGACCGGCGAAATTACCCTGACCGGGCACGTGCTGCCAGTCGGTGGCATCCGCGAAAAGGTCATCGCCGCGCGGCGCGTCAAGATCGGCGAATTAATTTTGCCGCATGGAAATAAAAGCGATTTCGATGAGTTGCCGGAGCATGTGCGCAAGGGCGTCACGGTGCACTTCGTCAAACACTATAAAGAAATTTTCCCGCTCTTGTTTACCGACGCTGCGGCGCCGGTGCGCGCCAAGGCAAAACGGAAGCCGAAATCGAAGGCGGCGTAATATCGTTGGTGCAGGGCGTTTCGTCCCATGCAAACGGGCCGGCACTTTGCCGTCTAAGCGCGACGAGTGACGGAGCGCTATTTAAAGTTCATGCAAAGTTGACGGGGGCGCCGTGTTGGCGGCTCACGAGTGAAGACAACTCTTTAAATAATTCCACACCGCTTTGATCGTTAAGCCAGACATCGCGCGTCGCATCGTAGCGATAATGAAATCCACC
>CAZCAK010000459.1:0-1480 GCA_964496605.1 uncultured Acidiferrobacteraceae bacterium
CGCAGGCCAGCCCCGAGGTTCGCGAGGCGACGTGGGTCAATTTTAAGGTTTTTGGACTACTCGGATTGACCTTGGCGTTTGTACTATTACAGGGCGTATGGCTCGCGAAGCATATGCAAAAACTCGACAAGGACGAGTGATGTGGTATTTCATTTACGGCATCGACGCACCGGATAGCCTGACGCAACGTCTCGCGGCGCGGCCGGCGCACTTGGCGCGTCTGCAGACGCTGCGCGATGAGGCGCGTTTGCTGCTCGCCGGGCCCTGCCCGGCCATCGACGCCGAAGATCCCGGCGCCGCCGGATTTAGCGGCAGCGTGATCATCGCGCAGTTTCCGAATCTCGCCGCGGCGGAGCAGTGGGCCGCCGCCGACCCCTATCGTAGCGCCGGCGTCTACACCGATGTCGTCGTTAAACCCTTTCGCAAGGTGTTACCGTGAGCGCACGTGTCGCACAAATCGAAACCCTATTGCAGGCCAAATTAACGCCGGATCATGTCGCGGTCGTCGACGAGAGCCATTTGCACGCCGGTCACGAAGGCGCGCGCAGCGGCGGCGGTCACTACGCCGTCACGGTCGTTGCGACGCAGTTCGCGGGTCTCGACACACTTAAGCGTCATCGCTTGGTTTATGCAGCGCTGCAAGAGATGATGTATAAAGATATCCATGCGCTCACAATTCGCGCCCTGACGCCCGACGAATATTTCGCCGGCGGTACCGCGCGCTAGGCATAACCAGAACAACGAGGCCGCTATGACGACACGCCGCAAACCTTATCCCCTTCCCCTGATCGCCGCGGCGGTGTTTGCGCTGATGCCGCTCGCCTGCAATAAGACACCGGGCGATAGCACCAAGGTATTGGCGACCGTCGACGGCAAAGACATCACGGAAAAGGAATACGAGGAATACCTCAAGGCGCGTCAGCTACAACAACCGCCGGTACCGGACAAGGAAAAAGAGCGCGAGACGGTGCTGGAGGAAATGGTTACGCGCATCGTACTGGCCAAGGACGCGGAGAAAAATAAGTTGCAAGATCAGCCCGAGATTCGGTTCCAGCTGGAACGGCAGCGTGAAAATATCTTGGCACGCGCCATGTTGCGCAAATATCTCAATGAAAATCCGGTCACCGATGCCGAGGTCGAGAAGCGCTATCAGCAGGAAATGGCGAATACGCACAAGACCGAATACAAGGCGCGGCACATCTTGCTCAAAACCGAATCCGAGGCGCGCGCGGTGTTAAATCAACTAAACCGGGGCGGTAACTTCGCAAAGCTGGCAAAGGCCAAATCGACCGACGTACGTTCTGGCAAGGACGGCGGCGAATTGGGTTGGTTTAACCAAGGCCAAATGATTCCGGACTTCTTCAACGCGGTGATGAAGCTCAAAAAGGGCGAGACGACAAAGGAACCGGTAAAAACCGAGTTCGGTTGGCACATCATTCAGCTGGAGGATTCGCGGCCCTTGCGCGCACCGGCGTTCGAT
>CAZCAK010000460.1:0-1479 GCA_964496605.1 uncultured Acidiferrobacteraceae bacterium
CGACGCTGGGGTCGTAGCCGACACAGGCCGGCGCATTGCTCATCGCCTTCCCCTGCGCGTCGTTATAAGGCGAACGATAGAATTGATTCTTGGGGTCGTGCGGTTGACCGCAAATCTCCGGCCCAATCGCGTTATTGTGCATAAACGGCGCATGCGCCCAGACATTCACCAGCGAAATATTGCGGTAATAACCGCGACCACCGCCGGAGCGATCGATCAAGTTTGGATCGCCCGGGCGCGCACGATAGGTTTCCGAGGCGTACTCTTGCCACACGTGGCCCGCCATATGATTCGAGTGCAATGCGCGACACGGGAAGGTGCCGACTTCCGATGCCGGTGTCGCCTTGTCGTTACCGAGCCAATCGGCGCGCAAACCGGTCGTGGCGGACACTTTATAAAAATCCGCGTTCTCAAACGGTGGATTCTGGCTCGAATGACAGCGCGCGCAATTCTCGGCATATACCGTGCGCCCGCGTGCCACCGCGCCTTTACCGAATTCCTTTTCTAAAACCGGAACCAGTTGCTCCACGCTCTTGAAGCCGCGCGCGGCATAAAGGTCCGTCGCCTGCGCCTCGCGTGAGGTCAGAAAATCCACGACATTGCCGAGACGATCTTCGATCGCACGGAAATTCGGACAATCGCGGCGACATTGGCCGATATTGAACGGCGTCTGTCCGAATCCACGCTGCTGCGGATCGAGTTCGCGCAAGTTCGTTAGATGATTCACCCAGCATTGCTCGGAGCAGGATCCGATGTTGATCCAGACGCGCTGCAGCGCCTCACGGATACCGATACTGTCAGAACCGTCTTTTAAGAGGTGATGCACGGTTTCTTTTTGCGTAGCCTTTTGCCAACACTTGCCGGCGCGCTCGCACCAACAGTTGTCGCCGCTGCAACTCTTGACCGCACGCCATTTGTTGACGACTTCATCTGCAAACGTCGGACGCTGATGAATATTGATCAACGCATTCATGGTGCCCGGATTATTAACCTGATCGTTCGGCACCGCTGAGGTATCGGTAGTCCCCGGACGCGCATGCGCGAAGGTCTGCCACTCAAGACTGGTTTTCGGCATACCAGAGACCATGATTTCCGACATGCGCGTATATTGATTGCCGATGGCGCCGCGCAGATTATTCCATTGCGGATGCGCCGCGTCCTTCGGTGGATTCAGTGGATCGAACGCGATATGGCACGCGCCGCACGCCATGCCGACGAGAAACGGCGGCTCGACCGCGCCGTCTGCAAGATGATTCACCAATGAATCCGACACGGTATCGTTGGCCTTCAGCGGGCGGTTATAACCTTCCCAGCTGCTCAATTTGCCGTCATTTAATTTGCGCCAAGCGGCGGCGTCGAACTTAGGATTGGGAAATTTGCGCAAGCCCATCGCGCCGGTAGAGGTACCGAATTTTAAATCGCACGGCGATTGGCGTTTGTCATCCGGGCCATGCGGGTCGTTTGCCGCGAGCGGTGCGT
>CAZCAK010000461.1:0-1473 GCA_964496605.1 uncultured Acidiferrobacteraceae bacterium
CGTGAACTGGACTACACCGAGAAACGAAGCCGATGACGCCGACAATTTGGACCCCGCATGTTACCGTCGCCGCGATCGTCGAGCGCGACGGCAAATTTTTATTGGTCGAAGAAGAAGACCATGGTGCCTTGATGTTGAATCAACCGGCCGGGCATTTGGACGAAGGTGAGAGCATCCTTGATGCCGTGGTGCGCGAAACGCGGGAGGAAACCGCGTGGCGCTTCACACCGGAATTTCTATTAGGCATCTATCGCTGGCGCAACCCGCGTAATGACTTCACCTATATTCGCTTCGCGTTCATCGGCAGTGTCGACGATCACGACCCGCAACAAACGCTCGATCGCGGTATCGTGCGCAGCTTATGGCTCAGCGCCGCCGACATCGCACGCGAAGCGACGCGGCATCGTAGTCCGCAGGTGCAGCGCTGCATCGACGATTATCGCGCCGGTCGCCGCTATCCGCTCGATTGTCTGCACGAGGTGCAACGATAGCCGTGCGCAAGCAACGCATCATCGTCGGCATTTCCGGCGGCGTCGATTCCGCCGTTGCCGCCTTATTATTATTACAACAAGGCTACGCCGTCGAAGGCCTGTTCATGAAAAATTGGGAGGAAGACGACGACGCCGAATTCTGCGCCGCGGAGGAAGACTATAAGGTCGCACGCGCAGTATGCGCGCAGTTGGAAATCCCCCTACATGCGGTGAACTTCGCACACGAATATTGGGAACGCGTCTTCAGTTATTTTTTGGACGAGTATCGCGCCGGCCGCACACCGAATCCCGATGTGCTGTGCAACAAGGAAATCAAATTCAAGGCATTTCTCGATCACGCCCTAACGCTCGGTGCCGATGGCATCGCGACCGGGCATTATGCGCGCTGCACGCACGACGACCGCTTGCGCCTATTGAAGGCGCGCGACCACAGCAAAGATCAGAGCTATTTTTTGTATTTACTGAATCAAGATGCACTACGTTATGCACATTTCCCGATAGGCGAATTACAAAAAACTGAAGTGCGCGCCGTCGCACACGCGGCGGGCTTGCAAAATTATGCACGCAAGGACAGCACCGGCATTTGCTTTATCGGCGAACGCAAATTCAAAACCTTCTTGAGCCGCTATCTTCCAGCGCAGCCGGGCGAGATTCGCACCCTCGACGATAAGATGGTCGGGCGCCACGACGGTTTAATGTATTACACCATCGGCCAACGCCAGGGGCTCGGCATCGGTGGCATACGCGAGCGCGCAGATAGCGCCAGCGCTGGCGAGCCGTGGTATGTGGTGGGTAAAGATTTAGCGCACAACGTCCTGCGCGTCGTACAGGGCGAAGAACACCCGGCGCTGTACAAAACAGAGCTGCAGGCAGAGCAGCTGCATTGGATCAGCGGCGAAGCCCCACCGCTACCGCTACACTGCCACGCCAAAACACGCTATCGCCAAGCCGATCAGGCCTGCGTCGTCGATAACATCGTAAG
>CAZCAK010000462.1:0-1466 GCA_964496605.1 uncultured Acidiferrobacteraceae bacterium
GGCGGCCGATGCGCAATGCGTGGCCGCCTTGTTTGTCTTTTAATTCGTAATAACCATCGGAGAAATAATCGTAACGGTCGTTCACCGGCAAATCGTAGCCGGCATTTGTGGGTGCATGAATATAAGTATTGGTATCACGCAATACGAAGCGATTCTCGAAACGCTCGGTCTCGAGGCTTGCGGTTGAGTTGATGCTAGTCGTGAGCGTCGACCGCGTATCCACGACAAGATTAGGAGGTTGGCCAGCCGTCGCGGTATTCGAAAGACCGGTGTCGCGCCGATAGAACTGCGAAAAGGTTCCGGTAATTTGTGGTTGATAAAGCTTTACGGTGCTAACCGTCGTGGCTCGTGCCGGCATCGGTGCTGGTGCCGCGAGCAATGCCTGGAGCCGTTGATTGACGCGCGTGACTTCGGTGCCGTTCGGATACACCCGCAGATATGTTTGGTAGTAGAGGATCGCCTGCTGTTTTTGCCCGGCCCTGTCGTAAGCGGTACCGGTCAGTGCAACAGCATCACCGGTATGAGCATTTTTTGGCAGTACTAAAACCTGTACCAAGGTTTTGATCGCTGCACTGTATTGCCTTGCTGAGATCTGGCTCCTCGCTTGATTGACCAATGTATCGGCGCGACGTGTCGTACTATCGTCCGCTGTTGCTGGCGGCGTCTTTATCGGTGCGGCTAGCGATGGCTGCAATTTTGCGACACGGGCCTTCTCGTCCGGCGTCACTTGCCGCACGCTGGCGCCGGGGTAACGCTTTAGCAGCCGTTCGCGTGCACGCTCCACCGAAGACCGATCGTCGAATATGCCGAGTGTTAAGTGATACTCGACGCGTTGTCCGGCAGTCACGCGGCGCACGTAGAGCAGATACATCTTAAGATCCGGCGGTAAGGTTGGCAGATCGAAATTCTGACGCGGCCCGACCGCAAGTTCCAAGGCGTAGCCGGGAGACGGAGTTACCGACGGTGGAGTCGGGAACGGTTGCGGCGTCGGCGTTAGCACTACCGCAGGCGCCGCCGGTGCGCGCGACGGTTGGCGCGCAATAGCGCGATCGAGGTTCACGCTCAGCGCCGTCGCTTGTTCCGCCGGCGTCACCTTGGTAATCCACGCATCCGGATACCATTTGCGGACCTGCGGCAGCGCCGCCTCGGCGTCGGAGCGGGTGGCAAAGAAACCAAGGCGTCGAAAGTTTAGGCGCGTGTCGGCGACATTGACATAGGTTTGGTATAGAACGAGATCAGGGAAAGCCCGCTGAATCGCCTCGTCTGCTTGTTTCGTATACGACGCGGTGAGCGTGATGGCATAGAACTTATCGGCAAATTGCAACAGCGACGATTCCATTGCGGCGTGCGTATCGGCGGCTGGTGCCGTATAAGACGCTGCCAGCAATACCAGGGTCAACATGATCGCTGGGACGACACGCGGGGCGTGCGCCAGATGCCAGCGATAATATTCGATACCCGCTTCA
>CAZCAK010000463.1:0-1463 GCA_964496605.1 uncultured Acidiferrobacteraceae bacterium
TGTCGACCTTGTGGTCGATTGCTGCGGATTTTAATTCGCGAATCGCCCAGCCGCGTTTTTTCATGCCTTCTTCCGCCATGCGGCGCACTACCGACTCGGCATCTTCGCGATGGCCGTGCGCGTGGTATTCCATGATCAGCCCCGGTTTGCTCGGATCGGTCGGCCATGCGGCGGCGACTGCGGCGCAAATCATTGAGCCGGGAATATCTGATTCCATCGCGGCGTACGCGATCGGTACCAGCGCGCCGGGCGGTAACTTTAACTCGGAAACCGGAACCTCGATCGTGCCGGGCGGCACGATCGAGGACATCTTGACCAGGTTGGTATTGCCGACACCCGCTGCGAGCAGCGCGCCGTCGAACGCATTCAACGGCGTGAAGCCCTCTGAGGTGCCGGTGACGAACGTATGCGTCGTCGGCGTTTTAATGATCATCTGGCGTTTTTCACCAACTTCATCGGTTTGTGATGCACCTCTTCATGCGGTGCGCCCATCATGTCGACCTGTCCGCGGTGCAGTTCCATGGTCGAGACGTGCCCGGCCTTGAGTGCCTGCCGCAAATGCTGAAAGCCGACATCGGACGACACGGTATCGCCGCAAGTAAATAAATCCACCGCGGCATAGCCGTATTCCGGCCAGGTGTGAATCGCGAGATGACTCTCGGCGATAATCACCGCGCCGGAAACGCCGTGAGGTGAAAAGTGGTGAAAGGTCTCGGTTACGATGGTCGCACCCGCTTTGTTCGCGGCGGCTAGCATATTGTCCCGAATGTATTCGACGTCGTTTAATAGCTCTTTGTCACAAGAGTAAAACTCCGCCACAATCTGATGTCCAAGTGAGCGCATGGGCAAGCCCCCCAATGTCGTGGAACTCTGAGACCTTCGTCGCAGCAGTCCCGGTTGAAGTAGCTCCCGTGCACCCCCGGTCAGCATACACTCGTTCCGATAATTATTTGCGAAAATCATTTGCCGAGTTTCGCGTTTTCGGAAGAGCCAGCGGCCGCCATCGGTGCCGTGGAATTCGCGCGAATGATAGGCAGGTTTTTTCATCAATGCAATTTCATTTTTTCTTTTTCGACAAAAAAGTTTTATAGGCGGTGAGCGTGAGCGAAAAACAGTTTGCAGTCGGAGTAATCGGGCTGGGAAATATGGGCGCACCGATTGCGCAGAATCTGGCCAAGGTCGGATATTTATCTGCGCTTTGGAATCGCACGCGCAGTCGCGGCGAAGCCGTTGCACAAAAAACCGGTGTTTTTCTCGGGGAAAATGCGATATCGGTTGCGCAGCGTTGCGACATGATCTTTTTGTCGTTGGCACAAGACCGCGATGTTTTAGAAATCGTCGACACCGTTGCCCCGGCGCTGCGGCCCGACGCCGTGGTTGTTGACACATCGACCACGAGCCCTGATACCGCACGCGCCGCTGCCGCCAAGCTCGCTGGCTTCGGCGCACATTTTCTTGACGCG
>CAZCAK010000464.1:0-1455 GCA_964496605.1 uncultured Acidiferrobacteraceae bacterium
CTTATTTTGTGATCGTACAAGGCATGGGCATCGACGGTATCGTCATCGGCAATGCGCTTGCAGTCTTGACCGCTTGGGTCATTGTCTCCATCACCGCGGTGCGCGAGTGCGGCTTTGGCTTCGACCGCGCCAAGGTGCCGGAGATTTTGCATTACAGCGCACCGTTTTTGCTCAGCACCGTGTGTGGATTGATCTCGACCCAGGTCGATAAATTTCTCATCAATAGTTATTTATCGCTGCAGCTGTTGGGTATTTACGCCTTGGCGACCAAATTCAGCGCCGCGCTCAATGCCTTTGTCGCCGAGCCGTTTAACCGCGCCTACGGCGCATTTCGCTTTTCCGTCATGAAACAGGCGAATGCGGCGCAGATCCAGGCAGCGACGGTACGCTATTTGGCATTCCTCGCCCTGACGTTAAGTCTCGTGCTCGGCTTCTTTGCCGCCGATGTGCTGCGCGTCATGTCGAATGCGGCGTTTTGGCCGGCGGCGCAATTGGTGCCGATATTAATGATCGCCGCGGTATTGAATCTCATCGTGTACCCATTGCAAACCGGCATCTTGTATCAGAAAAAGTCGCGCCTGATTTTTTACGTCAGCTTCATCGCCGCGGTGGTTAGCGCCAGCGCTAATTTCCTGTTGATTCCTCGCCTGGGCGTGTATGGCGCCGCGTTAGCACAGGTATTGACCGCTTTGGCCGCGGTGGTCGCCACCGGCTGGTGGTCGCAGCGCTTTTTCCGCGTTGATTACGCCGTCGGTAAATTGATCGCGGTATTTGCGTTTGCGGCGTTGCTCCTGGCGCTAGGCCAATCGACTGCGGCCTTGTCTTGGGCCGTCGCGATTGCGGTGAAGCTGGTGCTATTGATGGTATTTGTCGGCGTGGTGTTGTTTTCCGGATTTATCGACGTGCACGAACGTGCACGTCTATTTGCGCGCGTGCGTGCGGTCGCGGGGCGCTGATGGCTTACGTATTGCTCTATATCTATCTGGTCGGGCTCTATATTCGCCCGCAAGATTGGTACGGCCCGTTGAAGGGCTTTCCCATCGACTCCGCGATCATCGCGGCCTTAGTCGTGTTTATGTTGGTACGCCGGCGGCAAGAGATTATCGCCAAGACGCCGCAGACCTTATTGTTCATGCTATGGATCGCAGCCTTGGTGCTGTCCTGCGTGAGCAATATGTTGCTCGATTACGGTTGGAACCTTGGCATCAATTACCTCAAGTGGTTCTTGATTTATCTTGGTTTCATTTTGTTCGTCGATTCGTACGAGAAGGCGCGCAATATTATTTTGTTCTTGGTATTTCTGACGGTGTTGCTCGCGATCGAGGGCATTGACCACAAGCTTAGCCCCGACGGTATCGGCTGGGCCGGCCAACCCCTCGGCTGGACCGACGCCGCGACACAGCGCGCTGGCGGCACCGGACGTATTCAATGGGTCGGTCTATGGGACGGGCCGAA
>CAZCAK010000465.1:0-1451 GCA_964496605.1 uncultured Acidiferrobacteraceae bacterium
CGAGCCGCTGAAGACCGCCGGTAACATTAAGCGAAATACTTTTTTAACACCGGCATCGGCGAAGTGAATGCGCGGCCAGGTCAGCAGACCAAGACGTTTCAAGGCTGGAAACTGAAACAATAATTGCAATATGCCGGCGATAAACACGCCCCACGCCAAGGCCAGCACCGGTTGTGACATGCGCGGAGCGAACCAGACCGCAGAGGCGATCATCGCAAGATTAAGCAACACCGGCGTAAACGCCGACACACCGAACTGGCCGAAGGTATTCAAAATGCCGCCGCCCAGGGCGACCAGCGAAACAAATAATAAGTACGGAAACATGATGCGCAGCATCTCGACCGTAAGACCATACTTATGCGGCTCGTCGGCGAAGCCCGGCGCCAAGATCAGGACTAGAAACGGCGCTACGAGGGTACCGACCAACGTGACGACAAATAGCACCATAGCCAGCACACCAGTCACGGATGCGACGAACGCATGGGTGCGGGCGTGTTCGCCTTTGGTTTTGTATTCGGCAAATACCGGCACGAACGCCTGCGAGAACGCGCCCTCGCCAGAGATGCGGCGTAGGAAGTTCGGAATGCGGAATGCGACATAGAATGCGTCGGCAGCGAAGCCGGCGCCGATCATGCGCGCGAATACAGTATCGCGCACCATACCGGTGATGCGCGATAACAGCGTCATGGCGCCGGTGACCAGCGTCGGCTTAAGCAATTTTTGAGACATGGGGGTCCGTTCGGAAAAGCCGGCAGTGTACTGAAAAGCGCCGGTGAGCTAAACCACGCGCGTTGACAAAGCCCGATAAAATCAGCATAGTGCCGCCTTTTTTAGCCCTTCCGGAGACTCTCGTGGCCAATACGCTGCAAGCAAAGAAACGCGCACGGCAAGCGGAAACCCACCGCCATCACAACACCGCGCTACGCTCGATGTTGCGTACCTATATTAAGAAGGTCGTGACCGCGGTGGAAAAGAAAGACCAGGCCGCAGCCCAGGCGGCTTATAAAGAAGCGGTATCGGTAATCGATCGCGTGGCCAACAAAGGCCTTATTCATAAGAATAACGCCGCACGGCACAAGAGCCGGTTAAATACCCGCGTTCGCAGCCTGCAAGGCTAGCCGTTAAAAACCCGGCCATTCACAGCACAATCATATTGTCGCGGTGGATGAGCTCGGGTTCGTCGATGTAACCCAGTACCGCCTCGATCCGTTCGCTCGGTAGTCCCTTAATACGTGCGGTTTCTTCCGCGGTGTAGTTCACAAGACCGCGCGCGACTTCGCGTCCGTCGCTATCGATACAGGCGACCATTTCGCCGCGCTGAAATTGACCCTCGACTGTGACGACGCCCACCGGCAATAGGCTACGCCCGGATTCCTTTAATACGCGGACCGCGCCGGCATCTAGGCTCAGCTTGCCGCGAACTTGCATGTGACCCGCGAGCCACTGCTTGC
>CAZCAK010000466.1:0-1440 GCA_964496605.1 uncultured Acidiferrobacteraceae bacterium
CGATGTAGTCATTACCGGTATCGCCAGCGCTAACGGCACATTGAATCTGGCGCTTGCCGGCAGTCCAACGGTGACCGATGCGGCGGCAAATGCATTGACCAACATCACACCTTCGGTGACCGAAGGTTACACCTTGGACAATATTGCACCGGCCTTGACTACACTGAACGGCGCTGTCGTGAGTTATTCGAGCTTGGTGCTGTCGTACGACGAAGACTTGGCCAGTATCACGCCGTCGACCGGTGATTTTACCGTGACCAAGAACGGTAGCACGCCGATCACGATTACCGGCATCGCGGTCAACACGGTCGCCAATACCATTACCTTAACGCTCGATTCCACCGTGAGCTACAGCGATAGCGTGACCGTGTCCTATACTGCCGGGACCAATAAGACGCAAGATTTGGCCGGTAATGTCGCCGCCAATTTAACGAGTCGAGCGGTGACTAATAATACGCCGGCGCCGGATGCGACCGCGCCCGCGGCACCCAGCATCGTCCTGCTGTCGAGCTCAGACAGCGGTCAAAGTAATAGCGATGGTAATACCAGCGACGATACGCCGACGATTCGCGTCACCCTCAACGGCAGCGGCGCGACCGCACCGGTGGATGGCGACGTGGTGAAGCTCTATGTTGGCGGTAGTGTCGTCGGTACTGCGACCCTGAGTGCTAGCGATATCACCGCGGGTTATGTCGACATTACCACCAGCGCCCTCGGCGCCGATGGCGCGAAGAGCGTCACCGCCAAGATCACCGACGCGGCGACCAACGAAAGCAGTGCTTCGAATACTTTAGCAATTACGCTCGACACCACCGTGCCGACGCTCGTGAGCGCAGTCGTTAACGGCAGCCCCTTAGTTAACGGCACCACCTTAACGTTGACCTACGATGAGACCCTCGGCAGCGCCAGCCCTGCGGCCGGCGATTTCAGTGTGGTGGTGAATGGTAGCGGGGTCACACCGAGTGCTGTTGTGGTGAATACCAGCGCCAAGACCGTTACCCTCACGTTATCGAGCCCCGTCAATATCGGCGACACGGTCAGCGTGTCTTACACCCCCGGTACGAATCAAACGCAGGATCCCGCCGGTAATTTGGCGTTGGCCCTCAGCAGCGAGGCGGTGACCAATACCACCGGCGATACCACACCGCCGACGTTCACGAGTTTCGATGATGGTGATGCCGACAATAGTGTTGCGGTCGGCGATGTGTTGACCTATACCGTGACGTTCAGCGAAGACATCGATAGCAGCACGGTTAGCGCCGCAGATTTTTCCAATTCCGGCACCGCCGGTATCAGCATCGGTACGATTACAGAAACCAGCCCCGGTGTGTTCAGCGTCGATGTCACGACCACCAGTACCGGCACTCTTATCCTGCAAGTCAACGGCGGTGCGGTAATTAAAGATGCCGCCGGCAATAATCTCGATACCAGTAGCGCGAT
>CAZCAK010000467.1:0-1440 GCA_964496605.1 uncultured Acidiferrobacteraceae bacterium
TGTCTTCTGCGCGTTCGGTCGGCGACTGCGTGAACGGCGTGCCGGTACCGAGATCGGCGACGAGATTCGCAAACGAGTCGGCGTTATCCAATGCCTCTTCCGGACTCAGATCCAAATAGTAGCGCCGATCGAGATACGCTCGATCGTTGATGCGTCGCGGCGTGCCGTCTGACAACTCCGCATAACCCGCCGCTAGCGGCAGACGCCGCGCCTCCGCATGCGTGTACTCGTGAATCATTGTTTTGGCCTCACGCTCAGTACCGCGCCCAAAAAAGTACGGGCACCAAAAGATATGGCCGTGTTGGTGATAAGCAACGGTCGCGTCGCCGCATCCGAGATCGCCCGCGGGTGCGCAATCCGACGGTGTACCGCTGGTGCTGTCGAGACCATCGCGCACTTGCGCCAGCCGCGTGCGAATCAGCGCGGCGTGAAATGGATTGGTGGTATGGAAATGAAATTGCAGCGCGGCGCGCGTCGCTGCGCTCGACTGACTGAGCGGCAGCGCCTCATAGTGATGCAGCGCCTGAATTGCGGTACGTACCCACTGCCGTGCAAGAACAATCGCCGTGCCCAACTCATTACCGTTTGCGACCGAGCAATTACCGGTCGCTTGCGCGGTGACAGTCGTAGTACCCGTTTGCACCTGACGCTGTAGCGTCGGACGGGTGTGATACCCGGGCGGTGTCGCCGGCAATCGCGCCACCGGGACCGCGTTGCGGCCGTCGCCGGTGGTGTGTGTCGCTGGCATTTGCGCTACCTTCGCGCCCATGACATCGGCTTCGCGCTCGAGCGCGACGTGATGATTCAGTGGCATGCCGTTCACGCGCGCCGTCGGCTGCACCCGCCC
Organism: uncultured Acidiferrobacteraceae bacterium; assembly: GCA_964496605.1. Lineage (GTDB taxonomy): Bacteria > Pseudomonadota > Gammaproteobacteria > Acidiferrobacterales > CAZCAK01 > CAZCAK01. The sequence goes on from CAZCAK010000467.1 coordinate 848, forward strand.
CTGCAGTTGCTGCACCGCGTGCCAGGCCTCGTGGGGTAAATGCCGGTCTTGCCCGGGCGCGACAAAGATCTCCTGGCCTTGGGTATAGGCCAAGGCGTTGAATTGCGCCGGCCGGGACGAATTTCGATGCACTTTGATATGCGACAGATCGAAACCTGAAAGCGTCTCCAGTCCCGAACGCAATGTGCTAGGTATGGCATTCGGCGAACCGCGCGTCGCATCGAGCGGCGCCGCCGTTTCGTGGTTTAACTCGGTGCTGGTTTTGGCTTGCGCGACGTGGCTCGTGATCGGCGACACCTGCGCGCGACGCGCATGCAGACCGGCGCCACCGACATGACAACGCGGACAGGTGCCGCCGCAGGCACACTGGCCTGGTCTTGGTACAAAACGCGACGCCGCGGGCGTTGGCATGCGTTCGGTGCGCCCAATGGTGCGTCGTTGTGCGCTTTCGCGTTTGCTGGTGTCTTGGGCGTGACTTGGCATCGCGTTTCCTTCGCAGCTCGCGTCGGTTTATTGTGCGACTGCTACACCGGCGCGGCTTCGCTGGCACCGCCACCCGCTGCCGCGGTCTCGGGGCCGGTCGATGCGTCGCC
>CAZCAK010000468.1:0-1426 GCA_964496605.1 uncultured Acidiferrobacteraceae bacterium
AGACCATCAAGAACGACCTGATCGCAGACATCTCCATGAACCAATAAAGGAACCACGGCCCCGGTCGACCACATGTCCCACGTAAACTCATCCAAGTTCACGACGTTCCCCGCGTACGTGAGCGCGTCCAGCACCACAACGGAATCTTCCGGATACTCGCGTCGCAGATGGTGAACGAAGTTCGAGCCGATGAAGCCCGCGCCCCCCGTGACGAGAATGTTCATCTATCTCTTCCAACTCGGCCGTTGGACAAGATCCGCCCGCCGAGGATTGACCCTGTCACGCTCCGATAAGATCGGTTCCTTCACGCGCCAGTCCGCATCAATCTCCGGGTCATTCCATGCGACGCCCTTCTCGTCGCTCGGATCATACGGCCGATCAAGCAAATAGATCATCATCAGGTCCGTAAGCGCGGCAAATCCATGCGCGACACCTGGCGGGATAAACAACCCACGGGGGACATTCCCATCAAGGCACTCCGACCACGTCACGCCCTCGGTCAGCGAACCGTCGCGAAGATCATGAAGCACGACGCGAGCGTGGCCTGCCGCGACATGCCAGTAATCCGTCTGCTGCAAATGGAAATGAAGACCGACAAGAGACCCCACGCACTTGTCGGTTCGACTCGCCTGCACTGCGTTGAAGTTCACCTCGTTGAACCACTCCTGGCGATACAACTCAGCGAAGGAACCACGATCATCGGCATGACGATCAAGATCCACGAGAAATGCGCCTGCGATTGGCAGGTCAACAATCTTCATGCCACACGCTCTCGCAGATGGTATTGAACGCGATGAATGAGCGCATCGTGCACGGGCTCGACGACCTCGTAGTCCTTCGAATCGACGTGAATCGACACCGATGCCAGGGACCGAAGTGGCTCGCCGCCAAACCCTGTGAAGACGATCACGGGCCGTCCCAGATCCCGCGCTAGCCGCGCTAGCCGGACCACGTTCTCGCTCCGCCCCGAGGACGAGATTGCAAGAAGCGCGCTCCGCGGGACGATCTCCAGCCAGGACCGTCCGGCCTCGACGAGCGCGTCCGCCCAGCCGCCGTCGTTGGCGTGCGCGGTCAAGATCGGAACGTTGTCTGTGAGGCAGACCGAGGCACGGCCCCCGCCCGCCTTGTAATCCGGCTTCGCGATCGCCTGCGCGGCGTGAGCGGCGATCGCAGCGGAGCCGCCGTTGCCGGCGGTGACGATCACGTCCGAGGCGAAGATGATCCGCGCGGCCTCGGCGAGAAGATCGTCTGGTACAGAAGCGACGCAGGCGGCGATCGCGAGGGACCAGTCGGACCAGGCTACGACCACCCTTCACTCCGCACGCCGACGAGATCCGGCTCCACACGAAGGACCGGAAGACCGATCCGAAGCCGCAAATTCTCCGCCCGCTCCTCCACGTCGTCCAGCACGACCACAAGATGCCCA
>CAZCAK010000469.1:0-1426 GCA_964496605.1 uncultured Acidiferrobacteraceae bacterium
TTGAGATCGGCAAGTGCTTCGCCGCAAGCGCGGGACCGCAGCAACCGTATGCGGAAGAGCTGCGTATTGCCGGCGTTTGGGTCGGCGCCGCGCTGCCGGAACAATGGGGAAACAAGAGTCGCATGGCCGACTTTTTCGACATCAAGAACGATGTCGCCGCGCTAGCGGCATTGGCGGGACAAGCTTTGACGATTGAGCCCGATGCGGCGCCTTATTTACATCCTGGGCGCGGCGCGACTATGGCTTTCGCCGAGGGCGCGGCCATCGGTCGGCTAGGTCAATTGCATCCAAATTTGGCGGCTAAACTGGGACTACCGCCGGTATTGATGTTCGAGGCGGCGCTTAATCCGCTATTGCGACGCCAGGACGTCGCCTTCAGCGAATTATCGAAGTTTCCGTCGATTCGGCGCGATTTATCGCTGATCGTGCCCGAGGCCGTACCAGCGGGCGCCTTATTGCGCACCGCAGCCGAGGCCGGTGGGACGCTTGTCGCACACTTCGATATCTTCGACCAATTCCAGGGCGAAGGCATTGATTCCGGAAGAAAAAGTCTTGGCATTACCTTGACCTTGCAGGACTCTTCGCGCACTCTTAATGACGAGGCTGTTGAGACCGTCATGGCCAAAGTGATTGCAGCCCTAGAACATAAATTTGGCGCGCGTTTGAGACAATAAAGACGAGGATTAGCAATGGCGTTAACAAAAGCTGATTTGGCAGAAAGCTTGTTTAACGAACTGGGACTGAATAAACGTGAGGCAAAGGAGTTTGTCGAGCTGTTCTTCGAGAAAATCCGCGCTGCCTTGGAAAGTGGGGAACAAGTGAAGCTCTCCGGTTTCGGTAACTTCGGTTTACGTAATAAGAACCCGCGTCCGGGACGCAATCCGAAAACCGGCGAGGAGATTCCTATTTCCGCCCGTCGCGTGGTGACCTTCCGCGCCAGTCATAAACTTAAGGAACGGGTGGAGACGAATGCTCGATCCCGCGGATAATCTCGAACTCCCACCCATTCCCAGCAAACGCTACTTCACTATCGGTGAAGTGAGCGAGTTGTGTGGCGTGAAGCCGCACGTGCTGCGCTACTGGGAGCAGGAGTTTCCCCAACTAAAGCCGGTGAAGCGCCGCGGCAACCGGCGTTATTACCAGCGGCATGACGTCGTGCTGATCCGCCAAATCCGCAGTTTGCTGTATGTCGACGGGTTTACCATTAGCGGTGCACGCAATAAGCTAGTGGTCGAGCCGAATCTGGACGACGCAACGCAACGCTCGCAAGTGATCAAGCTCCTCATTAAAGATCTCGAAGACGTCCTCACGTTGTTGAAGACTTAACGCTTTTTGCGGTACCGCGATTCGGTTATCATGCGACCGCAACGGACGGGGCGTAGCGCAGCCTGGTAGCGCACTACCTTGGGGTGGTAGTGGTCGGAGG
>CAZCAK010000470.1:0-1418 GCA_964496605.1 uncultured Acidiferrobacteraceae bacterium
CGCAAGATCTTGTAAGTTGTAATCGCCCACGGCGTAGCGAATCAAGCGCAGCGTGGGATAACCGACGGCTGCGGTCATATGGCGCACTTGGCGATTGCGTCCCTCGCGGATGCGCAGCTCCAACCAGGTCGTGGGAATGTGTGCGCGATAACGAATCGGCGGATCGCGCGGCCACACCGCCGGCTCCGCGATGATACGCACCTTGGCCGGGCGCGTCGTGTAGTCGCGGATGCGCACGCCCGTGCGCAGGGGCGCCAAGCGCGCATCCTCGACTGCACCCTCGACCTGCGCCCAGTAGGTCTTTTCGGTTTCAAAGCGTGGATCGCTGAGGCGCTGCTGCAGACGACCGTCATCGGTCAACAGTAAGAGGCCTTCGCTATCGTAGTCCAGGCGGCCGGCGGGGTAGACGTCGGGATGCGAGATATAGTCCGCAAGACTCGCGCGCCCGGCGGCATCGGTAAAGCGGCTAAGGACGCGATACGGTTTATTAAAGAGAATCAGGCGCGCCATTCGCGACAGGCTAGCTCAACTTTTGTAAAATGCCGCGCGTCGCGCGGTGTGCGACCTTCGCTCAGGGGGTATCTATGCAATTTCGATTTGCTCAGGCGTCGCGGCTCGCGCTGCGCGTGGCCTTGGCGTTGGTTGCGTTGGTCGCGCTGCGTGCCCAGGCGGCGCTGCTGCACGATTCGAGCTTGCACTGGAATAGCCTCACGAGCACACATTTCATCGTGCATTATCACGATGGTGAAGCCGCAATGGCAAGGAAGGCGCTCGCGGTGGCGGAGCAGGTGCATACGCGCCTGGCGCCGCTCTTTAAGTGGACGCCGCGCAGCCGCACCGAAATCGTCCTGAGCGATCGTTACGACGGACCGAACGGCTACACCTCGCCGTTCCCGGACAATCGCGTCACGATCTACCTCAGCGCGCCGGACGAGCTCGATAGTCTCGAAGACCACGGTGGCTGGTTGGAAACCGTGATCACGCACGAGTATACGCATGTGCTGCATCTCGATAAGGCCTGGGGTTGGCCCGAGAGTGTGCGCCACGTATTCGGCCGGTTTCCGCTGCCGATTCCAGGTCTGCAGGCGTTCCCCAATGCCTGGCAGCCCGACTGGATGCTGGAGGGGCTCGCCACTTATATCGAAACCGACGCCGCGCGCGGCATGGGTCGCGGTCAAAGCGCGTATTTCGATATGCTCATGCGTATGGAGGTCGCGCGCGGCATCAAACCGTTGACGCAAGTGAATCAGCCGATCGCGACCTGGCCCGGTTACACGACGTTTTATCTTTACGGTGTCGAGTACTATCAGTTCATCGCCGCACGCTATGGCCAAGATAAGGTCATGCGGCTGGTGGAGAACTATAGCAACGACGCCGTGCCATTTTTTATCAACCGCAATACGCGCCAAGTCGTCGGT
>CAZCAK010000471.1:0-1418 GCA_964496605.1 uncultured Acidiferrobacteraceae bacterium
TTCTTGGCCTTCGTTCCGTCACAGATCCGCGCCGTGCCTAAACTCGATTGGCGCATACTTGCCCTCAGCCTCGGCGCATTCCTGGCGCTGAGTTATTGCATCTGTGTATTGGGAGATTTATTACTCGGTCATGAGACCTGGCGCGGCTGGGTGCAATTGCTACCGATTTCGCCAGAGCTGAATTGGCGTAATTTTCTCATCGGGTTAGTCGCAACGTTCGCCTACGGCGTCTATGCGGCACTGGTCTTTGTGCCGTTGTATAACTTCTTTTCTTCGCGAATGCTTCGGAAGCGTGATCTTAAGGTGCAACCGCAGTCTGACACAGCGACATCAGCCACCCCACCCAAGGTGTGATCGCAATCACGGCGACGCCATTGGCACCGATCAGCACGCGCATGTCGCTGCCGGCGCTGCCCTCCGCTTGTTGTTCCGCCGGTGCATCGAAGTACATCAGCTTCACCACACGCAGATAGTAATAGGCACCGATCACCGAAAACATCACGGCGACGACCGCAAGCCAGGTGAGCCCGGCATCGACGATTGATTGAATGACAAACAACTTGGCGTAAAAACCCGCGGTCGGCGGTACCCCGGCCATGGCAAACATCAGTAACAGCATGACGAATGCGTACCAGGGCTTGCGCTGATTCAGGCCTTTGAAGTCGTCGAGCTTGTCCGCCTCGAAACCGGCGCGCGATAGCAAGATGACCATACCGAAACTGCCGAGCCCCATGAGCGCGTACATCAGCACATAGAACATCGACGCGCCGTAACCATTAGGGGTGCCGCTCAAGATACCGAGTAGGAAAAATCCCATATGCGAAATGGTGGAATACGCCAGCATGCGCTTGATATTGGTTTGCGCAATCGCGACGAGGTTACCCAGCGCCATCGACAATACTGCCATCACGATCAACATCTGCTGCCAATCGATCACGAATGCGCCCAGTCCCGCAACGATCAAGCGCATCACCATGGCGAACGCCGCCAGCTTCGGGATCGTGCCGATGTATAGTGTCACCGAGGTCGGCGCACCGTGATACACGTCGGGAATCCACATATGAAACGGCACCGCGCCAATCTTAAAAGCCAAACCGACCACGACGAACACCAAGCCAAAAATCAGCCCCATATTGCCCGGCGGCAAGGTGGCGATTTTTTGCGCTAGCGTCGGAATCGCCAATGTGCCGGTAACGCCGTACAACATCGACATGCCGTAGAGCAGCAGGCCAGAGGCCAAGGCGCCGAGGACGAAGTATTTCATCGCTGCCTCGGTGGCGGCGGAAGAATCACGCTGGAACGCAACCATGGCGTAGATACTGAGCGACATGAGCTCTAAGCCGAGATACATGGTCAGGAAATGGCTCGCCGAGACCATCACCATCATGCCGAGAATGCCGAACAAGCCAAGCACAAAA
>CAZCAK010000472.1:0-1417 GCA_964496605.1 uncultured Acidiferrobacteraceae bacterium
CCGGCACCGTTGTTGGCGGTGGTTTCGGCGAGCAATTGCGCCGCATTGCTGATGGCGCCCAACGGATTACGCACTTCGTGCGCGATGCTGGCGGTGAGTCGGGCGAGCGGGGCCATCTTCAATTGCTGCGCCTGTTGCCTCAGGATTGAGGTGTCCTCAAGGAAAATTAAAATCCCCGCGTCCTGCTCTTTGCCCAAACCGACAAATCGCGGCAACAACGTATAGCCGGAGCGCGTGCGCAATAACGAGCGTACGCGGTTGTCGCGATGTTCCATCCACTTGAACAACTGGCTCGCCAGATCGGCGGAGATATCCGTCAATAACGGCAATTTCTTATTTTCGATATTAGCTGCGAGAAAACGGTTGGCGGCTTTATTGGCGGTGCGCACATGCCCAACTTGATCGCATACGATTACACCAGACTGCATGTGTTGGATAATGAGCTCGTTGACTTGTGATAAGTTGGCGAGGTCGACACCGCGCTTAACCGCCAGCGCCTCAGTACGTCGTAGTCGCTGCGCTAGGCTGTAGCCCAGGGTTGCGGTGGCGAATAAACCGAGACCAAGCATCGCGACTTGCGGATAGCCCTCAGTGTTAAGGTCCCCGCCGGTAAGGAAGCCCCAATTGTGTTCCAAGCCGACGCCAATCGTTGCAAGTGCGGCAAAGAATGCGGTAAAGCGTTGGCTTAACATGAGACTGGCCGCGGCGACTGCCACGATTAGTAGAAGGCCCAAGCCGCTCGAAAGGCCGCCGCTGGCATGCATGATCAACACCATTAAGGTGATGTCGGCGAACGCCAAAAAGGTTGCCTGATTTTCGAACTCCGGCGAGCGACTACGTACAGTCCCAATGCTTACAACGGCAATTAGCAAATAGGTAACAGCGACCGCTGAAAACAATAGCGGATCACGTTCGCCAAAGGGTGTGACATTAAACGGGCCGAGCGCGACCGCTGTTGCCAGGGTGCCTAAGATCAAACGGTAGAGATTAAAAAAGTAGAGAAGCTTCCAATTCTCATCGGCAATTGCCGAGGTTGTTTCGGCTGCGGTCATTCCGGGATCCAGGTTGTAGGTATTAGAGGCGGCGAGCATACCTCCAAAATAGGCGAATTTAGCAGCGAAGCAAGAAAACGCTGGCTCGGTTAGCGGTGGCGCTCGAGATGTTGTCTGCTACAGAAGTACAGGTCGCCAGCGCGGACGGTATCCCGTTCGGGAACGAAGGTGCCGCAATGGGCGCAGCGTTGCATCGTTTCTTCGCTGATGCGTCGTGTGCGCTTAGCCCGGGTGCTTGCCGTGAGCGCACGCCAGATTAACCAGGCTGCGACGGCGATAAGGATAAGGCGGATTAAAATACGCATAACAGTGGTCGGGGTGAGAGGATTCGAACCTCCGGCCCCTAGCTCCCGAAGCTAGTGCTC
>CAZCAK010000473.1:0-1408 GCA_964496605.1 uncultured Acidiferrobacteraceae bacterium
TCTGTACGAAACCGGTAAAGGGACTTGAGGCTAAGCCTGCTCTTTTTCTTTGTGGTTAGGCGGTTGATACGTGCCCGCCTCCTTCTCTTTTTTGATGCGCTCGTAAATTTCTTCGCGATGCACCGGAATTTCTTTCGGCGCGTTGACGCCAATACGCACCTGGTTTCCCTTGATACCCAATACAGTCACTTGAACGTCGTCACCGATATTCAAGGTCTCTCCAATACGCCTCGTTAAAATCAGCATGATGCTGTACTCCTATGTATAAGCAGCAATCCATCACAATCCGCAAAAAAGGCCTACCGGCCACCCATTCCGTTTCTTTGTATGCCGTCCATTCTTCCGATGGCAGCGACGCGTTTATACGCGTTTTTTTAACTGGCTACTGTCTTTGAGCAATAATGCAGCTTCTATGCCAGCGAAATACTAACTTAAGGCGACGTTGGTCTTGTTCTGACTCGGCTTTTCATCTGCAAGGCCAAACGCGCTATGGAGGGCGCGTACGCCGAGTTCTAGGTATTTTTCTTCGACCACTACTGAAATTTTGATCTCCGACGTCGAGATCATTTGAATATTAATTTTCTCGTTCGCCAGGGTCTTGAACATGGTACTGGCGATGCCCGCGTGCGAACGCATACCGACGCCGACAACGGAAATCTTAACGATCTTATCGTCACCCGTCACCTCGCGCGCTGCAAGATCCTTGGCGATTTTCTTCAGCAAATCGCTGGCCTTGCGATAGTCGCCGCGATGGACGGTAAAGGTAAAATCGGTGGTGCCATCGGCCCCGACGTTCTGGATTATCATATCCACATTAATATTACTGTCCGCTATCGGACCTAAAATTCGAAACGCGACCCCGGGCTGATCCGGGACGCCTTTAATCGTGAGCTTGGCCTCATCGCGGTTAAAGGCGATGCCCGAAATTAATGCTTGTTCCATTCCGGATTCCTCATACGTAATCAATGTGCCCGGGCCGTCGCTAAACGAGGACAATACGCGCAGCGGTACGCGATACTTGCCGGCAAATTCCACCGAGCGAATTTGCAGCACCTTCGCTCCGAGGCTTGCCAGCTCCAGCATCTCTTCGACGGTGATGCGGTCGAGACGCCGCGCCTCCGGCACGATGCGTGGATCGGTGGTATAAACACCGTCGACATCGGTGTAGATCTGGCATTCGTCGGCCTTCAATGCCGCGGCCATGGCGACACCGGTGGTATCGGAACCGCCGCGGCCCAAGGTTGTGATATTGCCGTCTTGATCGACACCTTGAAATCCCGCGATCACCACCACGCGGCCCTTCTTTAAATCGTCGCGCACACGCGCATCGTCGATATCGAGGATGCGCGCCTTGCCGTGCACATTGTCGGTCAAGATGTGAACTTGGCCGCCGGTGTAGGAGCGCGCA
>CAZCAK010000474.1:0-1407 GCA_964496605.1 uncultured Acidiferrobacteraceae bacterium
ACACGCACCGGGTGTGTTCTTCAGCCCGACGCGCAATCAAGTCGATAACCCGCGCGAACGACGTCATACCGCCGGCTGGAGCGCGCAGACGCGCGGCGTTGGAACCGGAACCAAGACCAACGGTGCGCAAACCGTTGCGGAGCAGGCAGGTTAAGATGGCAGATTTTCAAACACCCGCGTTACGCGAATACCCGGTGATTCCGCTAGTGCAAGCGGACACCATGGTGCACAGCAAACCGTTCGTGGCGAAACCGGAACACCAGGCGCCGCTCGGATTTCCCGGTCAGCTAGTGGAAAACTGGCAGGACGTCGCGGTCATGAAACTCGGCGAGCTGGTATCGAAATCGCGCGCGCTGCAAGTCTTCTTGGACTCGTGCGTTAAATGCGGTGCCTGTACCGACAAATGTCATTACTACCTCGGCACCTCCGATCCGAAAAACATGCCAGTCGCGCGCCAAGATTTATTGCGCTCGGTCTATCGGCGCTATTACACCTTCGCCGGTAAACATTTTCCGAGCCTGGTCGGCGCCAAGGACATGACCAAAGAGGTCCTGGACGATTGGTACAGCTATTTTCATCAATGCTCACAGTGCCGCCGTTGTTCGGTCTACTGTCCGTATGGTATCGACACCGCTGAAATTTCGATGGCGGCGCGCGATATCCTCGACGCGGTCGGCGTCGGTCAGAAGTACTCGAACGAAATCATCGGCAAGGTCTATAAGATCGGAAATAACTTGGGCCTGCCGGAGCCGGCGCTGCGCGACACGCTTGAAGGCCTGGAAGAAGACGTCAAAGACGATACCGGCATCGACGTAAAATTTCCGCTCGATGTCAAAGGCGCCGATGTATTGCTGATTACGCCTTCGGCCGACTTCTTCGCCGAACCGCATATCGACGGACTCGTGGGTTATGCCAAGGTGTTTCACGCCGCGGGTATTTCTTGGACCTTAAGCTCGCACGCCTCCGAGGCCGCGAACTTCTCCATGTTCATCGGCAGTCACGATAACCTGCAAAAAGTCGCCATGCGTATTCGCGAGGCGGCGCTCGATCTCGGCGTTAAACGCATCGTCGTCGGCGAATGCGGCCACGCCTGGCGCGTCGCTTACAGCTTTTGGAATACGCTCATCGGGCCGTTCGATTTTCTCGATCGCAATTACCCAATCCCGCAGCACATCTGCGAATTCACTAACGACTTAATCCAGCGCGGCGGTATCACGCTCGACAAGGAAGCAAACGACGACAAGATCGTCACCTTCCATGACTCGTGCAACGTCTCGCGCGCCTCGCGCATGGGTACCATGCCCGGCGGTCAGTTCATTATTCCCCGCGCGGTGATCAAGGCCTCGGTAAATCATTTCCACGATATGGCACCCGGCACGATCCACGAACATACCTTCTGTTGCGGCG
>CAZCAK010000475.1:0-1402 GCA_964496605.1 uncultured Acidiferrobacteraceae bacterium
GCCGCACGGGCGCATCGAGTTGCAGCTCGCGGCCAGTGCCGACCACATCACGCTCGACGTCATCGACAACGGCCCCGGCATCGAACAGCGCGAGCGCCCACGAGTATTCGAACCCTTCTTTCAAGGACAACGCCAAGTGCAAGGACACATCAAAGGTACCGGTCTCGGCCTCGCCATCGCGAAGGAATATGCCTACGCGCATCACGGCACGTTGAACGTGCTGGAACACGAACGCGGCGCGCATTTGCGGTTGGTGCTACCGCGCCACAGCGCCGAGATCCGTCATGCGTCGTAGAGCATTGGTGTTCGCAGTCGCATTCACTACCGCTGCGGCCTGCGCCGGTCCGGCGCGACGCGCGCCAACGCCGACAATTCCCGCGCCCGCGGCGAGCGTTAGCGCGTCAAATACGGACCAGGCGCTGGACGAGGCGACAGCGATCATCGACCGCACGGTCGACTATTGGCAGTACCTTCAGACCTTGCCGAGCGACGCATTGGCGGACGAATACGAGCGGGTCATGGCGGCGCATCTCGCCGATCGCCGCGATGCCGAGACGCGTATCGAGCTGGCATTTTTATTGACCATGCCGAACACGCGCTGGCGCAATCTCGACACCGCGGTCAGTCTGATCAATCAATACATCGACAATACCACCGACGACGACCCGCTGTTGAACTGGTTCTTATTGGTGAACGACGACATCCAGCAGCAACGCTATCTCGAGCGTCAGCTCAAAACACTGCAGCAACGGCAACAGCAATTAGAACGGCAACTGGAAGAACTCAAGTCGATCGAGCGCAGCCTGCAGCAGCGCACCACGCCCCCCGAGGAAACGCGATGAACAAGCCTAAGCGACGCATCTTATTGGTAGATGATGACGGCGATTTATTACGTCTACTGACGCTGCGCCTCAGCGCCGCCGGCTACGAGGTGATGCCGGTGAAAAGCGGCATTGAGGCGCTGGCGCAGTTGATCATTTTTCAACCGCAATTAGTGTTGACCGATTTGCGCATGGACGGCATGGATGGTTTGACCTTATTCGATGCGATACGGCAAGAAAACCCGTCGCTGCCGGTGATCATCCTCACTGCCCACGGCACCATCCCAGACGCGGTCAGTGCCACGCGCAAAGGCGCGTTTAGTTTTCTGACCAAACCGTTCGACGGTCAAGACTTGTTGGACCATATCGCGCAGGCGCTGCGCGCCGGCGCGCATGCGGCGACCCGCTGCGTCGGCGCCGACGGCGACGAAGAAGATTTGTCCTGGCGGCAGGGCATCATTGGCCGCAGTCCGGCGATGGAGCAATTACTGCAGCAAGTGCGTCTCATCGCTAAAACGGAATCGAGCGTCTTGATACGCGGCGAGAGCGGCAGCGGCAAGGAGCTTATCGCCAAGGCGATT
>CAZCAK010000476.1:0-1385 GCA_964496605.1 uncultured Acidiferrobacteraceae bacterium
AGGGCGGGCTGCCGACGTTGAAGGTTACCAGCTCCAAGCATCATTGCGCCAATCGCTGCAGCGATTGCGTGCGTCGCGCGTCGTAGTTCCGGTCGCGCATTGTCGTGAGCAGGGGCGCGCACCGCGCACCGTTGTTGTCCTTACCATCAACATCGCGTTGCGGTTCACTCCGTTCACCCCAACCTACTCGCTTGTATTCACGAAGCGGTGCGCCACCGCGCACCATATATTTAACAACGGCTATTTATATCAGTACCCCATTGGGTGCCAATCGAACGGACACCATCGCGTAATTCAACGAACCAAGGTTCCGCTCATTGCGCGGGGCGTGTACGATTCCATTTCGCACTAACGGACTTTCTGCCGTGACCGAACCCAAGAAAAAGCATCGCTATAAACATGCGGAAGGTAAGCACTGGATTGAAGTTCGAATCAAAAATCCATTGCAGTTATTCGACGCGCGCGATCCCGCCCCGTTTCTCGAGCGTGATCTGGACGATGATTTCGTCGAATACATCGTATCGTCGGCCAAGGAGTTTTCTCTCGCAACACCGCTACGAATCGTCATTTACATCGAACAAGCGGAGACTGCCGACTTACCGAAGGACTCGATTCGCGAGTCGATTCACGGATTTTTGGCGTATCGTATCGATGTGCAGCGTCGCGAGCTCAAGCGATTCGCCAAGCGTGTACAATGGTCGCTCGCCATTGGGCTTGGCATGTTGGCGCTGGCGCTGGGCATTGCGCAAAGCTTGAGCGTACCGCAGCCGCCCGGCGCGATGGGGATCGTGCGCGAGGGCATTATTATTTTCGGTTGGGTATCGATCTGGAAGCCGATCGAGCTGGTGTTATTCGATTGGTACCCGCTATTCGAAGAATTGCGGTTCTATAAAAAATTATTGGAAACCGAAATCGATATCCGATTCACCGCTGCATGAGGGTCTCAAAGGGAATTCGATGTTCTCCGTAAGGGAATTGCCACGCCGTGTCAGTTGACCGTGCGCCAATCGCGGGTCTCACCGAATCCACGGCGCAGGCACGCCTGCGCACCGAGGGTGCAAACGCCTTACCGCAAGACGCCCCGCGCAACGCATGGGCGATTGCCGCGAGCGTCATGCGCGAGCCGATGTTTTTATTCCTGCTCGTCGCAGGTGCGCTATATGTTGTGCTTGGTGATATCGCCGAGGCGCTCACGCTGCTCGCGGCGGTATTCGTCATCATCGGCATTACGTTTTACCAAGAGCGTCGCACGGAGCGTGTGTTGGCGGCGCTGCGCGATTTATCCAGCCCACGCGCCTTAGTGATTCGCGACGGACAACGGCGTCGCATCTCGGGTCACGAAGTCGTGCGCGAAGATATTGTCGTGATTAGCGAGGGCGATCGTG
>CAZCAK010000477.1:0-1380 GCA_964496605.1 uncultured Acidiferrobacteraceae bacterium
GACCGGGTTCTCGTTGGTGCCACTGCAAGTGTTCACGCTCTTCGGCATGTTGGTCGCGCTCGGTAGCCTCGCGTTCGTCGTGTACTGGTTCGTTCGCCGTCTCATCGTCGGTCCGGAAGCCGAAGGCGTGTTTACCTTGTTCGCGATTCTCTATTTCGTGATCGGTGTTGGGCTCATGGGGCTCGGGATCATCGGCGAATATATCGGCCGCATTTACCAAGAGGTGCGCCGCCGTCCGCGCTTCGTCATTCGCGAAATCATCGAAGAAGAGGCGCTGAAGCAACGTGTCAAATAAGCGCGTTGTCGTCTTCGCCTATCACGACGTGGGCTATGCGTGTCTGGACGTCTTGCTTCGCCGCGGCGCCAACGTCGTCGCGCTGTTCACGCACGAAGATAATCCGCAGGAAGAAATCTGGTTCAAGTCGGTCGCGGCACTGGCGCGCGAGCACGCGATCCCGGTGTATACGCCGGACAAGATCAACACGCCGGAGTGGATCGAGCGCATTCGCGCCTCGCGCCCGGATATCCTGTTCTCGTTTTACTATCGCAATATGATCTGCGAGCCGATCGTGGCGCTGGCACCGCTCGGCGCGTTTAATATGCACGGCTCGCTGTTGCCGAAATATCGCGGCCGCGTGCCGATCAACTGGGCCATCGTCCACGGCGAAACCGAGACCGGCGCGACCTTGCATTGCATGGTGAAGCGCGCCGATGCCGGCGATATTGTCGATCAGGAACGCGTCGCGATCGGCCCGAACGACACCGCGCGCGAGGTGTTTAACCGCGTCACGCAGGCCGCCGGTACGATCATGGAACGCCAATTCGATGCGCTGATGCAGGGGCGCGCGCCGCGCCGCGCACAAGACGAGGCGCGCGCGACTTATTTTAGCGGCCGCAAGCCGGAAGACGGTCGCATCGATTGGGAGCAGGGCGCGCGCGCCATTTTCGATTTGATTCGCGCCGTCACGCATCCCTATCCCGGCGCCTTCACCGATGTCGATGGGCGCCGCCTATTCATTTGGTGGGCGCAGCCCTTGAGCGGCGGCTATGCGCCGGGCGAGGTGCTGAGCGAACAGCCGCTGCGCGTCGGAACCGGCGACGGCGGTTTGGAGATTCTGCGGTTACAATGGCAGGGCGAGGCCGAGCAAGATGCCGCCGTGCCGCACGGTTTGCGTCTCGGTCAGCGCTTAGGCGCGGGCGCTTCAGAAAACAACAACTCAATCACGGTTAAAAACGCATGAGCCTTAAGATATTAATTCTCGGAGTGAACGGATTCATCGGCAGCAGCCTGACGCAATACATCCTGGAAAATAAAGACTGGGAAGTGTACGGCATGGACATCGGCTCGGATAAGCTCAAGGAATGTTTCGGTCACGAACG
>CAZCAK010000478.1:0-1379 GCA_964496605.1 uncultured Acidiferrobacteraceae bacterium
GGCCGGCTTCTATTTTGCCGCGCTCGATCAGCGCCTCCCAGGCGGTGATCGCCACCAGTGGCAGGGCGGCGGCGTGAGCGAAGTCGAGTGTGCTTGGCTTATGTGCCAATAGCGCCGCATCGGCGCGCACGTACTCTGCCAAGGCGCCAGGTGTCTGCCTAACACCGCCGGCGCAGCCATAGACCTCATCGCCGACTTTGAATTGACTGACGCCTTTGCCGACCGCGGTTACGGTGCCGGCGACGTCGCCGTGTAACACCGCCGGTAACGGCGGCGCCATTGCCGCGTAATCGCCGCGGCGGATCTTGCAATCGACGGGATTGACGCTGGATGCCGCGACGCGAATCACGACGTGCCCCGGCGTTGCCTCCGGTGTTGCAATCTCCGCGCGGTGGAACACATCCGGAGCGCCGAAACTCTCGATCACTTGTGCGCGCATAAGTCCTCCATGTCTATAGAGGCTCTGAGTATTCCGGCTTCGCCTCCCGGCGACAAGTACGCACAGCGATGTGCGTTGGTTTCATAAACGATACCGAGCAGAATCGATGCGCACTGCCACCACCGCCGATTCCATTGCCTGTCGAAGCGCAGACCCTTTCATTAGATGTGGAAATGGGAGTGAACTGAATAATCGCTTATGCGGCTGCGTCGCGCGCCGCACTGACGACGGCGTACGACGTTTTATCTAAGCGCCGTCAACACCGCCAAGGCGTCGCGCAGTGCGCGCACATCATGCGTGCGCAAATAATCGGCACCTTGGAGCGCGGCATAGACTTCCGCCGCTAGCGTCGCCGGCCCGATGTCGGGCAATTCGCGACCGGTGATGGTGCGCAGAAACGATTTGCGCGAGACGGATACCAGTAGCGGTAAACCGAAGTGCGACTTGAGTTCCGGTAACCGGCGCAATACCGTCAGGGACGATTCGATATTGCTGCCGAGAAAAAATCCCATGCCGGGATCGAGAATTAAGCGTTCGCGCGCGATGCCGGCGGCGGTTAAGGCTTGAATCCTTTCGCTGAAGAACGCGACCACGGTATCGAATATTGTTTCCCGATCGGCGATAGCGCGATCGGCCTTGAGTCCGCGTTGAATCGAATGCATGACGACGAGGCGGCAGCGCGCCTGCGCCAATTGCGGGTAAAACTCGGGATGCGCAAAGCCTTGGATATCGTTGAGGTAGTGCGCGCCGGCGGTGATGGCAAAGCTTTGCGTCGGCGGTTGCGGCGAATCGATCGATACCTGAATTCCCGCCGCGAGCAATTGGGGTAAGACCGCTTCGATGCGACCGATTTCTTGTGCAGCGCTAATCGGTGTCGCGTCCGGATGACTCGAGGCGGGGCCCAGATCGATGACATCGGCGCCGTCGGCATGCAGGCGAC
>CAZCAK010000479.1:0-1366 GCA_964496605.1 uncultured Acidiferrobacteraceae bacterium
TGACTCGAATTCCACCGGCGCGCCGGCGGGCCCGTCGACGACCCAGTGCCAACGACGCTCGCCCTGCTTTTTGACTTCGCGCACATGACTCATGAAGCGCGGCAAATTTTCGCAGTCGGCCCAGAGACTGTAGACGTGTTCCACTGGCGCATCGATGGCGATATTTTTTTGGACGTTAACGCCGCGCCGCGTGCCGATACCGGTGAGGTTTTTTATTTCCATATTGCTCGCTGCGCGCAGAAATAGTGCGGCACCCGATAAGGCAAGCAATTTGCTCCACCAGCCCGACTTCGCAGCACCGTAAGCCGCGAGTGTGGCGCCGAGTAAACCTCCGCCGAGACGCGCACTCGGATTCCATTCATGCGCGCGCTCGCCGGTGCGCGCATTCTTCTTGGGCACGCCCTGCAGTGCCGGGATATGAGTCGGATCGCTATGCACCTCAAGCTGGTTCTCCACCGCCTTGACGCCATGCAAGGCCCAAACGCGTGCAATCAACCAATCGACTTCGTTGGCCAGAATCGGTCCGCGCAGGAACACCCGCCCGTCGAGGACTTGCAGATCGATTGCGCCGGGATGTGCCACCATGCGGCCGATGGCGCTGCGTACGCGTTCGGCCACTTGTGCGTCGCTGACGCTACCGAGCGGCAGATTCGCAACCGTTTCCGCCGCCACACCGCGCAGGCGGTGCTGCACATCGTGCGCGGTTTTACCGGCTACGGATTGAAGCTCGTGGCGATAATGCGCTGCGCGTTGGCGCAGGAGAGTACGGCGCGCCGCGCCTTGTTTCGGATCGAACCAGTACATAGCGCCGGCGCCGATACCGGCACCGATGATTGCGTGTAGCATTTTATTCATATGACCTCCGTGAGTGCGAGCGCATTACGAACTCGTCAAGCGCTGATCTCAGCAAAAGAAAGCCCGGCATGCGCCGGGCTTTCGGCGAGGCCGGGCCGGCCTCGAGACGGGTCAAGCATCAATGATGCATGACATGGCGACCGAGAGCGCGTGACGTTTCCACCGCGCGCTCGCCGGTCAGCATCCAAACCACAAACGATACAATCCCCGCGAGTGTCAACGTGACTACCGTGGACAGTGGCAAGACGGCAGAGTTGCCGCTGAGACCGAATAAGCTCGCGATCGCAACGAAGGCGGCGACGAGGACGTCGTCGGAATCGACCTGTGCACGCGGGATTGCGGTCCTCATTTCTACACCCCTTCGTGGCGAAACGAACCTCATTCTCTGCCCCTGCGCAAGCCCCCGACACCGCCGAAAGTTCTAGCGCCGCCCTCAACTAATGGCCAGTTTTCGCCGCGAAAACGGTACTTTTCCGGTTGGCATGGGAAGTGCAGTAGAGTCAGCATACAA
>CAZCAK010000480.1:0-1358 GCA_964496605.1 uncultured Acidiferrobacteraceae bacterium
AAAAATATTTTTGTCGATACACAAACGTATGCTAAACAATACGTCGGTAACGGTTTGAATTGCGTCAATTGCCATCTCGATGCCGGGCGCAAGGCCGATTCGGCACCGATGTGGGGTGCTTATGTTTTGTATCCGGCGTTTCGCACCAAAAACGAAAAAGTGAATACCATGCAAGAGCGCGTGCAAGGGTGTTTCCGCTTCAGTGAGAACGGCAAGGCACCGCCGGCCGATAGCGAAGAAGTGACGGCATTGGTGTCGTATTTCTTTTGGATGGCGCGCGGTGCGCCGACCGGACTGGAATTGCCAGGACGCGGTTATCCTAAATTAGCGGAAGCAAAGCAGAAGCCGGATACGGCGCGCGGGGCAAAGGTTTTTTCCACCAATTGCGCCGTGTGCCACGGTCCTGACGGACAAGGACAGAAGAGCGCCGATCGCTATGTGTTTCCGCCGCTATGGGGTGCGAATTCCTTTAATGGCGGCGCCGGCATGTCGAAGATTGAAAACGCCGCCGGTTTCATCAAGGCCAATATGCCGCTCGGTCACGGCAACTCGCTCAGCGATCAAGATGCCTGGGATGTGGCTGCATTCATGAACAGTCACGATCGTCCGCCGGATCCGCGCAAACAAGACAAACATTAACCGCGAGGGCCGAAGCCCTCGCGCAATGTTTCAGCTTACTTGCTGCGTGCGTAGCGACCCATGATGCGCGCCTGTCCGATCGAATTTTGATGGATGTAGAAACCGACCATCGCACCCGGCGCATTCGCGTCGAGCGGCAAGGTGTCGGTCTTCAAAGCATAAACCGTAATTTCATAGCGATGCGGTTTATCGCCCGCGGGCGGACACGGTCCACCATAGCCGGGTTTGCCGAAATCGGTGCGGCTTTGCACCGCGCCGCTTGGCAGTGTGCCCTGGCTGGCATTCTTCGCGAGACCTTGCGTGCTGGCCGGAATATTGAACATCACCCAATGCCACCAGCCGCTCCCCGTCGGCGCATCCGGGTCGTACATCGTCACGGCGAAACTCTTGGTGCCGGCCGGCACATTCGACCACTGCAGTGCCGGCGAAATATTACCGCCTTGGCAACCAAAACCATTAAACACCTGTTCCTCCGCAATCTGCTGGCCGGGTTTGATTTGCGGGCTGGTCACCGTGAAGTCGGCGGCGTTCGCGATCGCTGCGAATGTCAGGCTTGCGATCATAAAAAGGGATCGGGTCATGCATGCTCCTTTGTGTGTGTGAGATCCGAGGACGCCGTAAGGCACGAAAAGCCGCACCACGATACCGAGAGTCGCACAGAAAACGCAAGCCAAGCTGGGCGCGATACGCGTCCCGCGGTCGCAGAGCTGAGGTCGCCA
>CAZCAK010000481.1:0-1354 GCA_964496605.1 uncultured Acidiferrobacteraceae bacterium
GGCGCCGCACATATCGTATTTCATCTCGTCCATATTCGCCGCGGGCTTGATCGAGATGCCGCCGGTATCGAAGGTGATACCTTTGCCGACCAAGGCCACCGGCGCCGCGCCGCTTTTACCGCCCTGGTATTCGAGGCTGATGAGCTTCGCCGGCTGATGCGAGCCGCGCGCCACCGACAGCAGCGAACCCATTTTCAATTTCTCCATGTCGGCGACTTCGAGCACCGTCACCTTTAAACCGTATTGCTTACCGAGTGTCGTCGCTTGTTCCGCTAGATACGTCGGCGTACAGATATTCGGCGGTAGATTGCCCAAGTCTTTGGTCAGCGCCATACCCAAGGCAATGGCCTGCGCCTGCTGCACAATTGCCTGCGCAGTGTTTTCCGCCAGTCCCGAAGGCAGGGCGATCATTGTCTTGCGCCACGCCGACGGTGTGCGGTCGTCGTCGGACTTCAGGCGATCGAAGCGATATTCGCCCGCGGTGATAAGTTCGATCATTTGACGCAACGACCATTCGCCGTCACGGTTTTTGACTTTGAGCGTGCCGAGGTAATACGCGACTTCGGTCACGCCGCGCAGGCTGCGCAGCGCCGCATTCGTCTTGGAAACAATCTCGCGGAATTTCCCCGCGTCGATGTCGTCGGCCGCGCCGCAACCAACCATGAGCACACGTGTCGCGCCGATGCCTGGCATATCGTAGAGCAACGAGGTTTGGCCGGGTTTGCCTTCGAGATCGCCGCGCTGCAGAATGCCGCTCAGCAGTCCATTGGTTTTGCGGTCGACGGCCTGGGCCGCGGGCGATAATTGCGCCTTGGTAAACACCGGTACCACGATACAGTCGGCGCGTTGGGTATCAGCGCCTACATTCGTCAGCAAAAATTCCATGCGATATTCCGTGCAGTGCGAGTGAAGGTTGCGGGATCGTTATTGTTCGATGTGCCGGCAATTTTCGGCGTTTGAACTAGGCTTGTCAAAGAAACGAGCATTTCGGCGTGATTATTAATCGGGCGTTTTACCGCGAAATTGTCCAGACCGCTTTCGTCGTGACGGCGATCTTCTTGACGTTATACGCCGTCATCAGCTTTGTCGCACTGCTATCGCGCGCCGCCTCGGGTAATCTGCCGGCACAAATCATCTTCAGCATGCTCGGCCTGCAAACGGTAAAGAATCTCGGCATTATCCTGCCGCTGGCCTTATTTATCGGCATCCTGCTGACTTTAAGTCGTTGGTATCGTGATAGCGAGATGACGGTATTGGCCGCCTGCGGTATCGGAATTACCCATTTCATACGTCCGGTGCTGCTCATTGCCGCTGCGGTGGCGATTATTGTCGGCCTGGTGTCGTTTTATTTTGC
>CAZCAK010000482.1:0-1350 GCA_964496605.1 uncultured Acidiferrobacteraceae bacterium
CAACACCTGTTCCGGATTGGCGGCATGCGCCGTGTCCGCCACCGCCTCGACTAGGTCTTCGGCCGGTTCGTCGCGCTCGCCGCCGAACAAGCTCGCAACTTTATGCAGGCGTTCGCGCACGCGGCGAAAGCGCTGCATATCGGTGACGCGGTGTTGCACGATGGTAAAAAACAAGGCCGGCCACTCGGTCGAGGGCTTGTGCGCATAACGCTCGACCATTTTTAACATGCTGTCCTGCACCGCGTCCAAGGCCGCTTCGCGGTCGCGCAAGGCATAACGCGCCAGTTGAAATGCCCGCTGTTCGGCGCTGGCGAAGAACCCATCCAGGGTTCGCGGCGGCAGGCTATCGTTTTCTTGCCCCCGCAGCCGCGGCGGTGTTTCGGCCGGCGCGTCGTCATGGCGATTATGCTGCAATACTGCGATCGCAAAATGCATAAGGTCGCGTCAGTGTGCCGTCGATGCGGATCTGCTAACGCTGCATCTCGGCTCTGCGCCAAGCGCGGTCGTCGTGGTCGTCGCGATCGTGTCCGTAATAGCCATGCCCTTCGTTGCCGTGCCCGTAATGGCCATACCCTTCATAGTGCCCATGATAATAATGTGGACGATGGTGGTAATAATAACCGTACGGTGCCGGATAGTAGACCACTGCTGGCGGCGGAGGTGGCGCGACGTAAACCGGCGGTGCATAAATCCCGGGGACGCCGATGCTGATGCTCATTTGGACGTGGCGATCGTTGGCTTGTGCCGGCATCGTGCCGGCGGCCAGGGTACCGATACAGGCGACGATAGCGAGATAGGGTTTCATGGTTTGGCTCCCAGTACGGCCCGATTTGGGCCTTCAAGCGTAAAAACGCCCAGCCCTATCCGAAGGTTGACAGCCTAGCGGCTGCCGTCGGTGACGGCGTGCAGAAAGCGATCCATCGCGCGATCGGTAAAGAGCCACTTGAGTCCGGTAAATAGATACGTTGGAAATGTCACGAAATAACGTGGTTTCGGTCGCCGCGATTCCAGCGCCTTAATCGTCGCCTGTAATACCGCGGTGGGCGGCAAGGTGAAGGGGAGCGGTTTGGTTCCGCTCAGGCGGCGTTCGACCTTCGCATAGTATTCGCGGTGTGGGCTTCGGCTACGATCGATGTGGGCAAAAAAATGCGTCGCCGCATTGGCGCGAAAACGGCTTTCGATTGGACCCGGTTCAATCAGCGACAATGCGATGCCGCTGCCGTGTAGCTCCAGGCGCAAGGTATCGGTGAGTGCCTCCAGCGCGTACTTGCTGGCGGTGTAGGCGCCGCGATACGCCAGTGCCGCACGCCCGAGAATCGAGCTCATTTGCACGATGCGTCCGCCACCGTG
>CAZCAK010000483.1:0-1333 GCA_964496605.1 uncultured Acidiferrobacteraceae bacterium
GACGTCATCCGTGAACAAGCCGAACGCTCGGTAATGGCGCCAGTCGGTCTCTCCGAAGACGACGATATTTTCGCCCCGGTGATTCAGGCTACGCGACGCCGTGCCTTATGGCTCGGAATTAATCTGTTAACGGCATTCCTGGCTTCATGGGTTGTTGGGCAGTTTGCGGAGACCATAGGCAAGCTTGTTGCGCTTGCGGTGCTAATGCCGATTGTGGCCGGCATGGGTGGCAACGCCGGTACCCAGACGCTAGCGATCGTGATTCGGAGTTTGGCCTTGGGACAAATCAGCCGTGCCAACGCCATGCGGGTTTTTACCAAGCA
Organism: uncultured Acidiferrobacteraceae bacterium; assembly: GCA_964496605.1. GTDB lineage: Bacteria > Pseudomonadota > Gammaproteobacteria > Acidiferrobacterales > CAZCAK01 > CAZCAK01. The sequence continues at coordinate 324 of CAZCAK010000483.1, forward strand.
ATTTGCCATCGGTAGTTTAAACGGTGTGATGTGGGCGGTGGTCGTCGGTATCGTTGCGTTTGCGGCGTACGATAACCTTGCCTTAGGGCTGGTGATCGCGGCGGCGATGGTAATTAATCTCATGGCGGCCGCGACTGCCGGCGTGTTGTTGCCGCTCTTCGTGCACAGACTGGGTGCCGACCCGGCACTTGCAGCGACGGTTATTCTCACTACCGTCACCGACGTTGTCGGCTTCTTTTCGTTTCTCGGATTGGCCACGGTATTTCTCATCTGATGTCCGATGAATCGTTCGATTTAGTCGTGATCGGATCGGGCCCCGGCGGATATCGCGCGGCGGTGTTGGGTGCTTTGCGGGGCCTACGCGTCGCCATCGTTGAGCGCCAAGATTGGGGTGGTTGCTGTCTTAATCGGGGCTGTATTCCGAAGAAGGCCTGGTATCACACGGCGCATACCGTTGCGCGCGCGCGGACTGCCGCCGCGCGCGGCCTACACGGCGACTGGCGTGTCGACTTTGCCGCGGCGTGGCGACATCAAGAGCGTGTCGTCAAAACGGTACAGGACAGCTATCTCGATTACATGAAACGCCTGGGCATTCGCGCCCTGGTGGGACATGCGCGATTCGAAACCGCAACGCGAATTCGCATTGATCGCGGTGGTGAAGGATTGGCGGTCAACGCGCGCAATATCATTATCGCGACCGGGTCCACTTTCGTATCGCCGCCGCACCTGCCGCTACACGCCGATAAGGTGTTATCGACTGATATGCTGTTCGACGTGCCCCCACCGCTAGGCTTGCGCGTGGCGGTGATCGGCGGCGGTGTCATCGCGACCGAATTCGCCTTTATCTTGCGTATGCTCGGACGTGAAGTCGTTTGGATTACGCGTCGTGCACCCCTGACGCGCACCGCATTCTCGGCGCCGGCGCGCGCCGCGCTCGATGCTGCCCTTAAAGAGGTGGCGATCGTGCCACGCATCGCCACGGTTAAGCGTTGCCAAGTCGATGATGTCGG
>CAZCAK010000484.1:0-1329 GCA_964496605.1 uncultured Acidiferrobacteraceae bacterium
GTCGGCAACGCTTGCCGCAGGCCGCGGGGTTTATCTGCCTTGGCACCGCGCAAACGAGGCGCTATAGTGCCGCCTCGACTTCACACCCCGCGGGAGAGATCGGTTTCGTACCGACGCCGAAGGCGCAACCGCCCGGAATCGCTCAGGCTGCAGGACCGCGGGGCCGTCGGACCGTACTAAGTTGGTACGCCCGCTGAGTCGACTCTGGAGAGAGACGCGACTATCGCTTTCGTCGTATCCACCGAAGGGGCTCAAGCTCTCAGGTAACCGGACAGAGGGGTGATGGTGGGTGATCCATCCAATCGCACCTTTATCAGCTTTTCGCAAAACGGTTACGGGGAATCCATGGGGTTGAAGACGCCGCTACACGACACCCACATCGCATTGGGTGCAAAAATCGTCGATTTCGGCGGTTGGGATATGCCGCTGCACTACGGCTCCCAAATCGAAGAGCATCATCAAGTCCGCAAAGACGCCGGCATGTTCGATGTGTCGCACATGACCGTAGTCGATCTCACCGGCGATCAAACGCGCGCATTTTTACGCAAACTCGTTGCCAATAACGTCGATAAGCTTACGACGCCGGGCAAGGCGCTCTATACCTGCATGCTCAATCCACAGGGCGGCGTCATCGACGATCTCATTATTTATTTCATGACCGAGAACTGGTTTCGCTTGGTGGTTAACGCCGCCACGCGCGGCAAGGATTTGAAATGGATCACGGCGCACGCACTCGATTTTAAGGTGAACGTCATCGAGCGTTCGGAGCTGGCGATGATCGCGGTTCAGGGACCGAACGCGCGCGATAAGGCCTGGCGCGTTCTAGGCGAGGCTTGCCGCAAGACCACAGAAAAATTAGAGCCGTTCAATGCGGTGCTGCATGACGAATGGTTTATCGCGCGCACCGGTTACACCGGCGAAGATGGCTTCGAAATAATCCTACCCGGCACGCAGGCAGCGGACTTTTGGAACCGCCTGCATCAAGTGGGAGTAAAACCGGTCGGTCTCGGCGCGCGCGATACCTTGCGTCTTGAAGCCGGAATGAATCTGTATGGTTCCGATATGGACGACAATATTACGCCACTCGAAGCCGGCCTCGCCTGGACCGTGGCACTCGAGCCGGCGACGCGCGACTTCATCGGCCGCCCGATACTCGATAAACAAAAGCGCGAAGGCATCAAGCAAAAACTGGTCGGATTGGTGCTCGAAGGTAAGGGCGTGTTGCGCAATCACCAAAAGGTGTTTTGCGACGGCGGTACCGGCGAGATCACGAGCGGCAGTTTTTCACCGACGCTGAATCAATCGATCGCGTTCGCACGTATTCCCGCG
>CAZCAK010000485.1:0-1317 GCA_964496605.1 uncultured Acidiferrobacteraceae bacterium
CGGTTGCGGAATAACCAGGGCGGCGAAGTCCTCGCCCTTGAAGCGCGCCAAACTCGCGGGATCGATATTGCCGTCTTTCTCATGGAATGGGACTTCCACTAATTCGATTTGCTGATTTTTGACGATGCTCTGCACGACTTTGCGATAAATCGGATGCACCGTCGTCGGCATCAAGACCTTGCGCGCCCCTTTTTGCAAACGCACCGCCATCAGCACCGCCTCGGCCAAAGCCGACGCACCGTCATAGAGACTTGCGTTCGACACGTCCATGCCGGTCAAGCTCGCCATCATGGTTTGATATTCGTACAACAATTGCAGCGTGCCTTGGCTCGCCTCCGCCTGGTACGGCGTATATGCAGTATAAAATTCGCCGCGCGTCGTAAGCTGCCATACCGCCGCCGGAATGTGATGCTCATAGGCGCCCGCCCCGAGGAAATTGCGATAACGCCCGTCGCTCTCGGCGCGTTCTTGCATCAGGCGGCCCACTTCCATTTCGCTTAAGCCCTCCGGCACTTGCGCCAAGCCGCGCACGCGCAGCGATTGCGGAATTTCGTCGAATAGATCGTCGATCTTGCTGACGCCGATTGCGGCAAGCATCGCCTTGATATCGTCTTCGGTGTGCGGAATAAACGGCATAGGAACTCGCTTAATAGGGAACTTAGTGTTTCTCGGCGGCCAATAATTTTTCGTAAGCACCGACATCGAGCAATTGATTCAATTCCGCGGCACTCGCCGGTTTCAAGCGAAACAGCCAGCCCTTGCCGTAGGGATCTTTATTGACCGTCTCCGGCGCCGCCGTGACTTCGTCATTTACCGCAGTGACCTCGCCCGCGATCGGCGCATACACGTCCGACGCTGCCTTCACCGATTCGACCACGGCGCAATCTTTGCCCGCGCTGAGCTTGGCGCCGACCTTAGGCAAATCGACGAACACCATATCGCCCATCAAGTCCTGCGCGTGATCGGTAATGCCGATCGTGACTTCGCCATTGTTTTCCTGTTTCACCCACTCGTGCGATTTGGTGAATTTTAAATTATTGGGAACTTTGCTCATGGGTTTTCAATGCTCCTTTAAGTTAAACAACTTTTGCCGTTGCGCACGAACGGATATTTCACGACGCGCGCCGGCACACGTTGCCCGCGCAGCTCAACTTCGCAGCGCGCGCCGACGGCGACACTCGCGGGAATACGTGCGAACGCGATCGATTGATTCAGCGTCGGTGAAAAACTGCCACTCGTGATCTCGCCGGGGCCACCGTCGCAAAACACCTTTTGGTGATTGCGCAACACGCCTTTACCTTCTAGCACCAATCCAAC
>CAZCAK010000486.1:0-1315 GCA_964496605.1 uncultured Acidiferrobacteraceae bacterium
ACTAATACGAACGACGGCTTTAAAACATACTGGTATGAAAAATCGAAATAAGGAACACTTATGATTTGGGATAAGACGTCACGCGGGTTCACCTTAATAGAAGTCTTGGTGGTTGTCGTTATTTTGGGGATTATTACTGCCATGGCGTATCCGTCCTACCAAAAACAGATACGAAAAAGTCGACGCGCAGAAGCAAAACAGGCACTAAGCGATGTCGCCGCACGACAAGAGCAGTACTACATCAGCAATAAGCGCTACACCACGACCGCGACGCAACTCGGGTTAACAGCCTCGCCTACGTCGATTAATGGCCGCTACAACATCACTTTTGGCGGTTCGACTGTGGTTCCCACCGGCGATACGACGACAAGCTATGTCATCATCGCGACACCGGTGACGGGGAACGACCAAAATAACGATACCGGATGCACCGATATGCGTTGGTCGTCAAACGGTACTAAGACTCCAGCCGGCTGCTGGTGACCGCGCCTACTATAGGAATTTAAGTCCGGGGCGAACTATAACGTTTAGGCACAACGCAAAACGGCAATCGCACACATACCACTCCAAAATCGTCAAGCCGCATAGGTATTGTTCAAACGCCGCCGGTGGGCATACCTTTTGCACCGTTCCCTTCAGTCTGCTCGTATTTGGACGGAAGCAGAATAACCACAGGCTGGCGATGAAATACATTTATAACGAATGTCGAGGATTCAACCTCATCGAACTGATGATCGCGCTGGTGATCGTGAGTATTTTTGCCAGCGTCGCAATCCCAACCATGCGCTCGCTGTATCAATCGGCGACCATCAAGGCTGAGACCAGTCAGCTCATCGTCGCCCTGTACTTGGCACGTAATGAGGCGATCAAACGCCAGACAACCGTCGTAGTATGCGCCAGCGTCGACGAGCAGCATTGCGCCCGCGATGCCACCGCGGATTGGCGTAATGGTTGGATAGTGCGTGCCGACGATGTCATTTTGCATAGCAAGAATAAATTGAACGATATCCGCATCATCGCCGATGGCCCGCCTATGATTCGCTATGGAGCCAACGGCGTTAGCGATTTAAAGACGGGAGTTAGCCTATGCAGTCCTGACAACCGCGAAGGTCGCCAAGTTCGTATTACCAATACTGGTCGGCCGTACAGCACAGCGCTCAGCTGTATTGCCAGCACATAATTTTCGCAATGCTTATGCAGTGAGGCGATTCGAACGGTATGGATACCAGTTACACCTGATGCGCAGCAGCTGCTTGAGTCGTCGCCAATCGTGCCCGCAGTCGGCTGAAATCGGACGTGCTTAATCGGTCAGACA
>CAZCAK010000487.1:0-1314 GCA_964496605.1 uncultured Acidiferrobacteraceae bacterium
CCGTCAACGGTCAAAAGATGTCGAAGTCGCGCGGTACCTTCATTAACGCGCGCACATATTTAAATCATTTAACACCGGAATATTTACGCTATTACCTCGCGGCGAAACTGAACGAGCGTGTCGAAGATATCGATCTCAACTTCGATGACTTCATGCAACGCGTCAATTCGGACCTGGTCGGCAAAGTAGTGAACATCGCGAGCCGCTGCGCCGGCTTTATCGAAAAGCGTTTCGAGCTCAAGCTCGCAACGACCTTGGCCGATAGCGCCTTGTTCGAGCGTTTTCAAACCGCGGGCGATGCGATCGGTGCCGCGTTCGAGGCGCGCGAATACAGCAAGGCGGTGCGCGAGATTATGGCACTGGCGGACCTCGCGAATCAGTACATCGATGCGAATAAGCCATGGGAGATGGCGAAGTTCCCACAACGCGCGAACGAACTACATCTCGTCTGCACACAAGGATTGAATCTCTTTCGCCTACTGATGATTTATCTCAAACCGATCCTGCCGCTGATGGCGCAAAAGGTCGAGGCCTTGTTCAACGATGCACCCTTAACTTGGGAGTCGCGCCTCGCGCCCGTGCTCGGTAATCGCATGCAACCGTATCGCCATCTGATGGCGCGCATCGAACCGCAGGCAGTAGCGGCGCTGTTGGAGGAGGCGAAGGGTGAACTGCCCGCGTCCGTGACACCGACGAAAAAAACCGCCGCGGTCACGACCACTCCTGCGACGAAACCAACCGAGGGCCGCGACGATGACAATGCACCAATTTCCATCGATGATTTCGCCAAAGTCGATCTGCGCATCGCACGCATTGTAAAAGCGCAATATGTCGAGGGCGCCGATAAGCTGCTGCAATTGACACTCGATCTCGGCGGCGAGACCCGCAATGTGTTCGCCGGTATTCGCAGTGCCTATGAGCCAAAAAGTCTTGAAGGCCGCTTGACCGTTATGGTCGCGAACCTCGCGCCGCGCAAGATGAAGTTCGGTCTGTCCGAGGGCATGGTGCTCGCCGCCGGACCGGGCGGTAAAGATTTGTTTATCCTATCGCCCGACAGCGGCGCACAGCCGGGCATGCGCGTGAAGTAGTCGATGAACGCGCCGCAGCCGTGGGATCCGCTATTCGCCACGCGCTCGCCGATTTTTGCGCCGCTACACGGCTGCGCACAAACGCTGCAAACGTTTAACGATTGGCCGACCGCCGCCGATCTCACTCGCTTGAGCGCAACACCGGTGCACGCCAACAGCGGTGCGCCGATTCGCTTCGTCGATCCCGGTAGCGCGGCCGACTCGTATGAAGTCGGCATCTAGCGTC
>CAZCAK010000488.1:0-1310 GCA_964496605.1 uncultured Acidiferrobacteraceae bacterium
CTCCGGCGAGATATCGGCCTGAGCATTCGCTCCGACCAGCGCGAGGGCGAGAACAAAGATTCGTATTACGTTTGCAATAGGCACAAAAGTCTCCACTCAAAAAGTTTTGGGTGCCCAATAACGTGCAAGCTTCGTACCTTGTATCGAGTTGCCGCGCGAAAAAATCTTTTTTCCGGTAAAGATGACCGTCGTACTTTAGTGATGCTTGTGCATGGCGCCGTGCGCACGTGCATGCCCCAAGCCGCGAGCGATCATCCACCGATTCAGCGGATACGCGGCGACACCAGCCAGCAACAGCGATAGCGCGAGACTACCCCAGAATAATTTGCGATCGAGTCCAGCGTTCATCGCGCCCGGAATAAAGACCATTATCGTATTGTCGATTAGTTCCATGAGACTGATCGATGCGGTGTCGGCAGCGAGGGCGATGCGTGCCGCCTGTCGCGGCGACATACCGCCGCGCAATAGCGGTAACGCGGTGAACAGATAGCCAAAGAAGAACGCCAAGGCGACGGAAATCGTAATTATCGTGCCGGTGCCCAGCGTCAGCACCGTTCCCACCACCATACCCAAAACCTCACCGATCGCGCAGCCGCTAAGGCAGTGCACGGTGGCACTTAGCGCAGTGCGATTCAGGCTGGTGTTAACGGTACCGGTTGCGAACATGCGCATAACGACTCAACCCATATCGGCCGTAAGATACTGCGAGCATACTAATCTTTCCTACGGTGGCAAGGTCAAGCTCCGTCAGCCCACTTGACCTTACCACCATGGCAAGGTCTAAAGTAATGCCTCATCGCAATCGGGCGCTCGCACATGACATCAAGCACACTCGCTGCAACTCCACCGCTCGACACCAGCACGGGTCAAAGCTGCACCTTACCAATCGAGGGTATGACTTGCGCGTCGTGCGTCGGCCGCGTCGAGCAGGCCTTGAGCGATGTCGTGGGCGTCAACGAAGTGAACGTCAATCTCGCGACTGAAACCGCCACCATCAATACCCAGGAAGCACCATCATTCACGCAATTGGCCGCAGCCGTGAGCGCCGCCGGCTATGACGTTCGGCGCGACACGATTCGGCTCGCGATACAGGAAATGACCTGCGCGTCTTGTGTCGCGCGTGTAGAAAAGGCACTCAAAAGCGTGCCGGGCGTGCTAGATGCAGAGGTGAATCTCGCGACCGAGTCCGCAAGCGTCAGCGTGGTACGCGGCGCGGTAACCGCGGCACGATTAATCCAGGCAGTGGTCGCCGCCGGCTACGGTGCGCACGCGCTGGCCGCGGGTACGACGCGCCCACAAACCCAATCGAA
>CAZCAK010000489.1:0-1310 GCA_964496605.1 uncultured Acidiferrobacteraceae bacterium
TTTCGATGGCGCGCGCGATGCGCTCGTTCCACGAGAGTCGATGTACCATTTCGCGCGAATCGTCCAGTTCCGGGCGGTATAGACGCCAGGCGTTTTTGCCCGCGGCCTTCGCCTGATACATCGCGGCGTCGGCATGCGCTACGAGTTCGTCGGCGGTAGCGGCATGCGTCGGATAAAGCGCGATGCCGAGACTCGCGGTGAGTCGCAGATTATGCTGTTCGAACTGAAACGGGATTTGTGCAACCGCACGGACGATGCGTTCCGCCAACCCAGTGGCATCGCGCTCACCACCGGACGGGATTAACACGGCGAATTCGTCGCCGCCCAAGCGGAACAGGAACTCATTACGCCGAATCAGTTTCGCGATGACGCTCGCAACTTGATTTAATAGCGTATCGCCGGCGCGATGACCCAATGTGTCGTTCACGTACTTAAATTCATCGAGGTCAAAGAATAACAGCGCGCCTTGATCGTTGCGGCGATCGACTTCGGTCACCATCCGCGTCAATTCCTCTTCGAAGCGACGGCGATTGTATAGACCGGTCAGCGAGTCGCGATCGGCAAGATAGGACAGTTGTTCCGCGGTTTTGCGCTCGCTGGTGATATCCTGATACATCCATAAGCGGCCGATAAATTCTGCGCGCTCATTGCGCACCGGATAGGATTTTTGCATCAAGACGCGGCCATCGGCGAAATTAATTTGTTGACCGCCGCTCGCCTCGTGGCCGCGCGCGATCTTGTCGAACATCTCGCGAAACACCTCCGGCTCCACCAGGGCGTTTTCGGCATAACGGAAGATCGATGTCGCCGGCTTGCCGATCAGACCGGCGCGGTCGGTCATCATCCAGGTTTGTTGAAACGCCGGATTGACGTAGACGATGTTATTGTCGGTGCCGACGAATAAGATACCGGTGTTCATCACCGATAATAATGACGCCAGACGCGCGCGTTCCTGTTGCGCCTCGCGCAGGAAACGTTCCTGCAAGGTTTTGGCCTCGCTCAAATCCTCGACGCGCTCGCGTACTGCCGCGGTCATCATATTAAACGCGCGGCTCAATAGGGCGATTTCGTCGTTGCCGTAGACCGGTACGCTGACGTTGAAATTGCCGCTCGCAACCGCGCTACTCGCCTGCGATAAGAGCTTAAGATGCCGCGTCAGCCAATAGCCGACCGCGAACAATAATAAGGTAGTAAGAAAGATTTCGATGAGTGCAATTGTTGCGCTCTGTTGCAGCAGGAGATGTTTCGCACGCGTCAAGAAATCGACCGATACACCATAATAAAGACGACCGTAATTTTGTCCCGCGATC
>CAZCAK010000490.1:0-1309 GCA_964496605.1 uncultured Acidiferrobacteraceae bacterium
GCCGACCGATTCTAGACTCGCCCGCAGCGCAGCTTGGTCGAACTGCGGATTGTGGCGCGAGTGCGGTACGGTCCGCACATCGACCAATAATTGAACGCCGTGCGCCTGTAGGAGCTCGATGAATTCATCGATCGGGCGGGTCGAGTGGCCGATGGTATAGAGCATGGGCATAGATCTTTAAAGATGCGGTTCCAACGCGAAATAAGCCAGCGGCCTCAGCGGCAGATACCGATCCGGTGCAGTATACTTTTTCTTCATGAGCCAACCGGTATCCACGAAGGCAGCGATCCTCAATCGCGATTGTCATTGCGAGACGCTCGACCTCGAGCTTTTGCATCACGAGCTTGCCAGCGGCGATGATGGGCTCGACTTATATCGCGCGATCCGGGAGCAGCGGCCGCATTTATTTTCCGCGACGCCGGTATTTATCGAGCCGGAGCAGGCGCGGCAGATGCAAGCCATTATCGGCGCGGTCGAGCGGGTCGTGGCGCGGCCGCAATATCAAGCTGCTGCATTGCGTTGGGCGCCTGCGATCGCCGCGCACGATCCGGGGCCGCGCGGCGTTTTTATCGGTTACGATTTTCATCTCGGCGATGCCGGTCCGCAACTCATCGAAATCAATACCAATGCCGGCGGCGCCTTGCTGAATACGGTATTGGCGCGCGCACAAATTTTGTGTTGCACCGAAGTGGGTCCAGTGGTCGGGAGCGGCTCGTTGGAGCTGGCGTTTTATCGCATGTTTGTCGCCGAATGGCAGCGGCAACGCGGCGATTTGCCGTTGCAGCGGATCGCTATTGTCGATAGCGATCCGGAGAATCAGTATCTCCATCCAGAGTTCGCGCTGTTCGCACGTCTATTTCAAGCGCATGGTGTGGCGACCGCGATTCTCGATCCTAGTGCCTTGCAGCGACGCGACGGCGGACTGTGGCACGCGGGGGCGCGCATCGATATGGTGTATAACCGCCTTACCGATTTCGCGCTCGAGGATCCGGCCCATAGTACTTTGTGCACGGCGTATTTGGAAAATGAAGTCGTACTCACACCGCATCCGCGCGCCCATGCCTTGTATGCCGATAAGCGCAATCTGAGTTTACTCAGCGACGCAACGCTATTGAATGAGTGGCGAGTAGCGCAAAGCGATATCGAGTTGCTGACGCGCGGTGTGCCACGCACGGTGTTATTGAATCGCGCCGATGCGGCGCAGTGGTGGGCGCAGCGCAAGCAGTGGTTCTTTAAGCCCGCGAGTGGTTACGGCAGCCGCGCGGTGTATCGCGGCGACAAACTCACGCGTCGGGTGTTCGAGGAAATT
>CAZCAK010000491.1:0-1303 GCA_964496605.1 uncultured Acidiferrobacteraceae bacterium
CGACGCTATACCCGTCGCGCTTGAGCGCATGCATTTCGGAAATTTTTTCGTCGAGCGGACAGCCGGTCAAAATCGATCCGAGCGGATTGACCTTGAGCCCCTGCTCCGGCTCACCCTTCTTTTGCGGAAATCCCTTAGAACAGAAATCGCCGTCGTGGTCGTGGCAATAAATGCAGTAATGCACCTCGTTTTGCACCGCGCGCGCCGACATGCGTCGATCGGTTAACTTAAAGCCGTCGCGTCGACGGCGATAACGCGGCAGTCCCTCGACCTTGGGGCTTCCCGGCACCGCGACAATTGGAATGAGATGCCGATGATCTAACGGCTGCGGCAAAACAAAGCTCACCCAACCGGACACCGCCGCCTGACCTTCGGGTGTGGTCAAGGCGCGTATACACCAACGCGTCAGGCGCTCCAGCTCCTCGGCGCGCACCTGCGGCTCGCCGAGCAGGTCGCCAGCGTAATGCGCCACCGCGAGCTCGCGATCCGCACGATCGATGTTGGCTCGCGCCAGCGTGGTATCGAGCCAGGCATCGAGCGTAGCGAAATCCTCTATTTCCTCTTTTGCCAACAAACGGCGCCGTGCGCGGCGCTGGACGATCAGCTTTTTAAACGCAAAAATCGGATCATGTGCCAGCGTCTTGGCGCGAAGATGCTCGACCGCGGGCGCGATATCAAACAAATCCGCGATGAACTGTTCCAGGCTCGGTGCGCACGCGAGCAGCAGCTCGCTCAGGGGCAGCGGCGCCAACGATTCGCCACTGCGATAGGCGATGAGACGTTGATGGAGCGTGGCGTCGCTAGTTTGCAGTTCGCGTAGATACGCGGCATCAATGCGCGCGAGACCTTCGGGGGCAAATAAATCTTCGAATTGAAAGCCGGCGGCGAGCTTAAAGGCAGACATGGTGTGCTTGGCGGTTGGACGCGGGATTATAACCGTTCGCTCGGCGCCGGGCCCAGCACCGATTGCGCAGCATCTGCGGCTGCGGACGCGCCGCGTCGGCCGATTTAATGTTTGTCAGCGCTGGAGATACCAAACAGAGTATAAGCCGGGCACCAACGCACAAACGCCGTGGTCAACGGGAGCAGACCGATCAAGCCGAACCAGCGGGCGTTGCCTTCGAGAATGAATATCAGGCTTAGTAAAGCGAGGCCGGCCGCGATACGAATGGTGCGATCAACTGTTCCGATGTTATGCGTCATGACAAGCTCCTAAGATTCTTCCGATGGTTTATCCGATGGCGACGTGCTGTGCCGCTCGCGCGTCCAGGTGCCGCTCTTGCCGCCGGTTTTCAGTACCAGT
>CAZCAK010000492.1:0-1287 GCA_964496605.1 uncultured Acidiferrobacteraceae bacterium
CGTGCCGGAGAATTACTCGACAGCTGATAACTACCGGCGACGAAGAGGCTGTCAGCATTCGTAACGATCGAATGCATGTCCTGCCCAGTGCGACTCTGCCATGATGTCAGACTAATCGTAGTGGCGTCGTTGTCGGCCGAGAAACGGTTATCGGTGGCATTGTAATCGCTGACAAGATGAATATTACCGACCGACAAGCTGCCACTTACGCCTTGGAAAATATTATTGAAAATCGTGTGACCGCCGTCGTCTTCTGATAACTTCGCGGCCCAACCCGATGCGCTCGCAATGAGGGTGTTGTTGACGATTTGTAAATTGGCCGGTCCCGCGGCGCCGTCGATGGCATAGGCGCGCAACGCGTTGCGTGCGTTACCGTATACCAGATTATTGCGCACGACCGAATCACGCACGCCGTCCATATTGATACCGTTTTGGCCGTTGTTGTAAATCGTGTTCGATTCGATCACAACCCCGGTAATCAGGCCGTCGCCCCCGACCGATAGGTCGCCATTCAAGTGAATGCCGTTCGATTCGCTGCCGGCATTGGCGCCGGTAGTGATGGTGTTGCCGCGAATGACGGTATCGTCGGCGCCGGCATTGGCGAGATAAATGCCGTGATTGCGCGTACCGCCGGCGGCACCGGTACCGGTGATCGTATTATTTTCGATGACACCGGCGTTAATCTCGGATAGATAGAATCCCTCAAGACCGGAGTCGGTACAGCGATTATTGCGAATCACATCGCCATGCATCGGGCTGGTCGGCGTGGCGCCACGGGCGGCAATACAGCGCTCGGTAATGGTTTGCGTACCGGCGTCGTTTTTACCCCGTATGTCGAATCCCTCGATGGTAATGTAGCTCGCATTATCCAGACGTACGCCATCGCCGGTGCTGCTATTCCGGTTATTGATGATCGCGTTATTTCCTTGGGCGCGAATAATAATCGGCGCGTCGGCGCGGCCCGACTTCGCGACCCGAAATCCACTATAGGTGCCGTCGTATACCAATACGGTTTGGCCCGGCTGCGCCGCAGTCACCGCGGCTTGAATCGTGGCATATTCTTGGGTGCTGCCGGCGGTATCGTCGACGCATAACACATCCGTCGCGCTACAGTCGCCTGTCGGCGTCGGCGTTGGCGTCGGCGTCGGCGTTGGCGTCGGCGTTGGCGTTGGCGCCGGCGCTGGGGTTGTCGCCGATGGTACAGGCGTCGGCGCCGGGGGGGGCGACGGGGACGAACTGGCGCCGCACGCAGGTGCGAAGCCGGCACTCAATACCGCGCGCCGCCGT
>CAZCAK010000493.1:0-1281 GCA_964496605.1 uncultured Acidiferrobacteraceae bacterium
TCGGCCGGCACGCCGAAGCGTAGCGGCGGCCCCCAATATCCGGTACCGCGGCTGACGTAGATCCACAGATTCTCGTGTTTCGCGAGCCCCTTGTAGTAACGATGCACCAAGCGCACTAATAAACTGAACGGAAAGAATTGTCCGCCGTGCGTATGCCCCGACAGCTGTAAATGAAAGCCGGCCTTGGTTGCCTCGGTGTAGCTCGACGGATTATGCGCCAGTAATACGCGCGGTATGCCCGGTGGCGCAGCGGCGATCGCGCGATGCGGATTCGAGGCGTGATCGTTCGACATCGTGCGCGTGGAATAATCGGTGACACCGGCGAGTACCAGTTGTGAATCTTCGTGTTGTAGCAATACGTGCTCGTTGTTGAGCGTACGTGCGCCGAGACGTTCAAATTCCTCAAGCCATTGTTCGACGCCGGAATAGTATTCGTGGTTACCGGTGATGGCGAAGACGCCATGCGATGCCTTGAGTGCCGATACCGGTGCGATCGCGTGACGAAGTTGCGCTACCGAACCGTCGACCAGATCGCCGGTGAGTGCGACTACATGCGGGTCGAGCGCGTTACTGATCTCGACCACTTTGCGCATGAAGCGATCGCCGACATTGACGCCCAGGTGTACGTCGGTGATCTGTACAATACGAAAACCATCGAGCGCCACCGGCAGATCGGGCAGCGGTATCTCCACACGATAAACGCGCGGGCCGAGCATCACCTGTACCACACCGACAGCAACCGTGATCGCTACCGCGGTTAACACCGTGGCGAGTTCGACCGATGCGGAGGGGTCGGTATTGAACGCGAATCGTGCGAGCCCGAAACCAATATCGGCTAAGAACAAATACAGAACGAGACAGCCAAAAATGCCGAGCACGATATAGGTCGCCCAATGGACCGCGGCGGCGGCATATCGGTGTCGTAGGCGTAAGCGGCGTCGTGCCCACTGACCGATGAATTGCAGTGCGATCGACGCCATTAATAAAGCCCAGACGACAAGCTCGTGCTGCGCCGCCCATTCCGATAGACTCAGCAGGCGGGTGCCGACATAAAAGCCCGCGCCGCCGAGAATCAGAGTGAGAATGGAAAGGAACACAAGAAAGCGTCTATGCACGAGGGGCAAGAATGGGGATGGCGATCAGATCGTTACGCGGCTGAATTCCCAGGACAGATATCTTATAGTGCGGATCTTATCGCGCGCACTATCGAAACCGATGAAACCGATGGCGCCGAATAGGGCCGCCGAGGGGTCGAGAAGGATTAAGATGCGCAGGGTTTGC
>CAZCAK010000494.1:0-1278 GCA_964496605.1 uncultured Acidiferrobacteraceae bacterium
TGCCGATCGAGGCCGGATCGACGTCGACGTGAATGATCTTCGCATGCGGACAGAATTTATCGAGATCGCCGGTGACGCGATCGTCGAAGCGCGCACCCACGGCAAGCAAGGCATCGCAGGCGTGCATCGCCATATTGGCCTCATACGTACCGTGCATGCCGAGCATGCCGATGAACTGTGGATCGGTCGCCGGGAATGCGCCCAAGCCCATGAGGGTGTTGGTGCAAGGATAACCCGTGAGATGTACGAAATCGGTCAGCGCCTTACAGGCCTCGCCTAAAATAATGCCACCGCCGGTGTAGATCATGGGCCGCTTCGCCGCCAGCAAGATATCCACCGCGCGCTTAATCAGCGCCGGGTCGCCGGCGCTGGGCGGCGTATACGAGCGGATATGCACCTTCTTCGGGTATAGGTATTCGGTCTTTTGCGCGGTGATGTCTTTCGGAATATCGACCACTACCGGACCGGGCCGACCGGTGGTTGCGACATGAAATGCCTTCTTAATAGTCGTTGCCAGGTCGCGCACGTCTTTCACGAGAAAATTGTGCTTCACACACGGGCGCGTGATGCCGACCGCATCGACTTCTTGAAACGCGTCATCGCCGATCAGGTAAGTCATTACCTGGCCGGTAAACACCACTAAAGGAATAGAATCCATGTAAGCCGTGGCAATGCCCGTCACGGCATTGGTGGCGCCCGGGCCCGAGGTCACGAGCACCACACCCGGCTTGCCGGTCGAGCGCGCATAGCCATCGGCGGCGTGGGTCGCGCCTTGTTCGTGACGTACCAGGATATGCTTGACCTCGTCTTGCTTGTACAGCGCGTCGTAAATATGCAAAACCGCGCCGCCGGGATAACCGAAGACGTATTCCACGCCTTCGTCCCGCAACGCGCGTACGAAGATGTCAGCACCGGTTAATTCCACATACACCTCAACAATACATCGCGAGCCATCGGCGGCTCGAAAACGTTAGAAAAACGGGTTAAACAGGAGAAGTTACTGAGATCGGACGACAGGGTCAATACTTTTGCGCCCGCCTCGCCGCGCGCCGCCGCCCCGCGATTAGGCGCGCCGCCAGGTGGTAATTCCGCCCGGCTTATCTTCTAAGATGACCCCTTGCGCACGAAGTTCATCGCGGATGCGGTCGGATTCGGCCCATTGCTTATCCTTGCGCGCCTGCAGGCGCTGGGCGATTAAGACTTCTACCTCGCCGTCGGCGATGCCGCCGGCGCCGGCGTGATGCAGAAAGGTCTGCGGATTGCGCTGCAGCAGACCTA
>CAZCAK010000495.1:0-1274 GCA_964496605.1 uncultured Acidiferrobacteraceae bacterium
CGAAGTTTTACAAAATCGTGGCGCAGGAAATTTTGGTTGCGAACGACGAATTGGATTTACTGTTGGTTGTCGTACGCTTGAAGCAAGGCGGCGGGGTTGGCGGCCATAACGGCCTAAGCGATATCGTTGCCAAGCTCGGTAGTGCCGATTTCTTTCGTTTGCGCATCGGCATTGGACATCCCGGTAGCGCGGCGCAAGTAGTCGGTTATGTATTGAAGAAGGCACCGGCGGCGGAAGCGACATTGACCGACGCCGCGATCGACGAGGCGCTGCACCACGTCGACGATATGGTGCGCGGCGAGACATCTAAAGTCATGAACACGCTGCATCGATTCAATGCGACGGCGAATAGCGAGTCTGCGAGCTAGTTATGGGATTTAAGTGCGGCATTGTCGGATTGCCCAATGTCGGTAAGTCGACGTTATTTAACGCGCTGACGCGCGCGGGTATTCAGGCCGAGAATTATCCGTTCTGTACCATCGATCCCAATGTCGGCATCGTCGAGATGCCGGATCCGCGACTCGATGCCTTGGCAGCGATCGTCAAACCGGAAAAGGTTATTCCGACCACGATGGAGTTCGTCGATATCGCGGGGCTGGTCGCGGGCGCGTCCAAGGGCGAGGGTTTGGGCAATAAGTTCTTGGCGAATATCCGCGAGACCGATGCCATCGCGCATGTCGTGCGCTGCTTTGCCGACGACAACGTGGTGCACGTCGCTGGCCGCGTCGATCCCATCGCCGATATCGAAACGATCAATACCGAACTTGCGCTCGCGGATTTAGAAACGGTGGAGAAGGCGCTGCAGCGTGCCGAGAAGGGTGCGAAGGGCGGCAATAAGGACGATATCAAGTTAAAGGAATTGCTACCGCGCGTGCGCGATGCCTTGAATACCGGGAAGCCGGCGCGCAGCGCCGCACTCGACGCCGAGTCGCAACGGTTATTGAAGGGTTTGTTTTTATTAACTGCGAAACCGACGATGTATATCGCGAATGTCGCGGAGAACGGTTTTAACGATAATCCACAGCTTGCCGCGGTTGAGCGTCATGCGAAAGACGAGGGCGCGGTGGTGGTACCGATTTGTGCGGCGATTGAGGTGGAGCTGGCGGATCTTGAGGGCGAGGATAAAAAAAGTTTTCTCGCCGATATGGGCTTGAGTGAACCGGGTTTGGATCGTGTTATTCGTGCCGGTTACCGGCTATTGGGATTGCAGACCTATTTCACCGCGGGCCCGAAAGAGGTGCGTGCTTGGACTGTGAAAATCGGTGCTACGGCAC
>CAZCAK010000496.1:0-1270 GCA_964496605.1 uncultured Acidiferrobacteraceae bacterium
GCGCGGATTCGCTTGACTGACTTGCAGCGCCACTGATGCACAGCCCGCGGCGATAGTGGGTACGGCGTTGTCGCTATGGGTTCCGCCGGGTCCATCCAGTTTTTGCGTCGCTGCGGCATAACCCAAGACAAAACCAAACGCCGCCTGGGTATGACGGTTATTCAATTGTCCGACCAAGTTCTGGCCGCAGGCGTTAAGATTAGGACCGCTTGCCGTCAGACCAGTAATGAATTTGTCGTAAGGCGTAAAGTGCCGATTATGTAAGGTGCGAATCTCGTCACGATGTTCGTCTTCGCTCGCTTGTACGCGCTTGACGAAATCGGCGTTGCTTGGCAACGCATTCATGGTGGTGGGCACCGTTGCCCGCTTGGCACACGCCGGTGGATTTCCCAGAACCGCGGTCGGGAGATTCGTGGTCCAACCGCCGGCCGGCGCGGCACTCGCGACAATCTGATCGCAAGAAGTATCGATATTGAAGTTTGCTACCTGACATTGCACATTGCCGCCGCTGCTACCGGTTTGCTGTATCTGTGTCGGTGTAATCTCGTTCAGCACACCCTGCACTGTGGTAATAACGGTGTTATTAATTTTTGGTGTCGTGAGTCCCGGCGTTAGTCCCGCACCCAAACGCACCAAGGGATCCTGTGGGCTCGGTGTCGGATTGGTGAAGCTCGCGGTACGCTGCAGCCAAGGTTTCGTATCGCGCGGTACGCGCTGCACCACCGGCTCCGCGATCGGCGTAACTTCCTCGGGTTTGATCTCCGGCAATGTCTCCGGATGGGTGTCGGCGGTGTCGGCATTGCCGACCACGCCGCCGGTATCGAGCGGTGGCGGACCGATTAAATGATCGCCGTCATCGGCTTGGAGATTAATGCTATACGCACCGGGCCTGAGTCGCGGCGCCGCGCCTTGTTGCACGACGTGCGTCAGCTCGTGTGCCAGTAAATGTTTGCCACTCGGTGTGTGCGGCGCGAACTCGCCGTTGCCGAACACGATATTGTTTCCGGTTGTATAGGCGCGCGCCGCAACCGCATCGGCGGCATGCGCTGCAGCGCCACCGGTGTGAACGCGCACTGTGCCGAAGTCATAACCCATGCGCCGTTCATAAAATTGACGCAGGCCCTGCGGCAATGGCGAGCCACCGCGCACCTCCTCGAGCTGCGTCTCGATCGCACCAGCGTCACTCGATTGACCATTCGCTTGGCGTTGCACCGTATGCGGGGCTTTGCTGATTTGACGTTGCGCATGTTGCGACGTGGTGCTGGCGGCA
>CAZCAK010000497.1:0-1267 GCA_964496605.1 uncultured Acidiferrobacteraceae bacterium
CGTTCGAAACGGACCGCTCTCTTCCACTCGAACAACTCCTCGATACGCTTCAAGGCCGGCACCGTCATCACGACCTTGTCATGCGCTACCAAACTTAAAGGGTCGATACCCGCAGCGTCGCAGACCGAAATGCGATGGAGATTGCGCGCCGACAAATACAGATTTTGATCCACCGCCTCGGTGACAATCAGCGCATTATCGACACCGAGTTGCGCCAGCTTGTCCACTAGGCCCTTGGTCTTTACCGCGCCCACGTTGAATTCCGACACCGCCAGCAGGCGGCCCTGGCGCACCAATTCCGAAACGATCGCGCGCATGGCGGCGCGATACATCTTCTTATTTACCTTCTGCGAGAAGTCTTGTGTGCGTGCCGGGAAGGTCTTACCGCCGCCGCGCCACAAGGGGCTACGAATGCTGCCGGCACGGGCGCGACCGCCGCCCTTTTGATTCCACGGTTTGCGACCGCCGCCACTGACTTCGGAGCGATTCTTTTGTCCGCGCGTGCCTTGGCGTGCCGCGGCTTGATAGGCCACCACAACCTGGTGCACCAGGGCCTCGTTGAAACGCACGCCGAAGGTGTTATCCGACACCTCGATGGCGTTAGCGGCCTTGCCGTCGGTGGAATTGATTACATTCACTTTCATGACGATTCTCGTGCCTTATTTCTTCTTGGCCTTAACCGAAGGACGAATCAATAGATTCGCGCCCTTGGCGCCGGGCACCGCGCCCTTTACCAATAACAAATTCTTTTCCGCATCGACGCGCACGACTTCGAGATTCAATTGCGTGCGCGTGGCATTACCCATTTGGCCGGACATCTTTTTACCGGGAAACACGCGGCCCGGTGTTTGGCGTTGACCGATAGAACCCGGGGCACGATGCGAGAGCGAGTTACCGTGCGTCGCACGACCGCCGCCGAAGTGATGGCGCTTGATCGTACCGGCGAAACCCTTACCGATGCTGGTGCCTTGCACGTCGACCTTCTGGCCGACGGTAAAAATATCGACTTTCACTTCGCCGCCGGCTTGCAGGCCTTCGCCCTCGCCTTGATCCAAGCGAAATTCCCATAGGCCTTCGCCCGGTGCCACCTTAGCCTTGGCGAAGTGACCAGCCATGGGCTTGGTGACCCGACCCGGACGGCGCGTGCCGACCGTGACCTGTACCGCGCGATAACCGTCGGTGTCTTCGCTCTTAAGCTGCGTGATGCGATTCGGATCGACTGCCAGCACCGTCACCGGAACTGCGGTGCCGTCCTCTTTATAAACAC
>CAZCAK010000498.1:0-1267 GCA_964496605.1 uncultured Acidiferrobacteraceae bacterium
CATAAATGCCGTTATCCGTGGCGTCCGATACTCTAAATCCGCTGATGTCGTTATCGGTCGCGAGCGTAATTCCACTGCCACCAGTGTTGGTAATCGTCGGTGATGATGCGGTAATCGCGGGGATGGTGACGCCGCCGGCGCTGGTTTGTGCGACATGGCTTGCCCCCGCACCCCAAAATCTTTGATTGGCCTGCAAGACAATACCCGAATCCATTCCGCCCGTTGTGCCATCGCCGGGGAATACATAAATGACGTCGTAGGGTACCGAGTTTGCTGCAGCCAGAGTCAGGGTGGGGTAAGGATGTTGAAAGGTGCCATCGGGTAATTGCGAACTCGTGTTGTTAACAAATACAAAATTCATCGGCCTGCCGGTGTCGGAATCGATCGCGATACGCCCTCCCGAAATCAACAGGTAGTGGCCGGTAAATCCATAAAACGCCACAGCAGGTCTCGATTTATGGCACCCCGACAGGGAAGCACAGACGCTTAACATCAACATCAGACGGAAAACCAGAGGCATGACTTACTCCCTATGAATCACTCCAAAGTGGCGAATCGTTATCCGCAGCGCTTGATGGCCGAACCTACAGGCAGGTGCGTGTCGTCGTGTCCTTGAAAACCCGGTACGATTAAAGCCTAGCCGAACGATCCATCGCGCACAACGGAAAATCGCCCAGCGACTAATCAGTCATCGCGATCGCGCGCTGTAGCATCTCCCGTAGGGTGCCGTGCTGTGCCTACAACTCAACACGGGTGGCATCACGACGATTAAGACAAGAATCTTGGCGCCCCGCTGCAATTTCACGGCCACTAGATACTCATGCCAAAGCCCTCGGCTATAATGAAACCCGCCGACTTACAACCGTATTAATACCGTGAAACCCCGCATCCTAGTGGTCGAAGACGAACCCGGCATCGCCGATACGATTCGCTATGCGCTCGTGACCGATGGGTTCGAGCCGGTACTCTGTGGTACCGGCGAACAGGCGCTCGATAAGCTTGCGGACGATATTGCGTTGATTGTGTTAGATGTTGGCTTGCCCGATATGAGCGGGTTTGAGTTGTTTAAGCGGATGCAAACTCACACCGATGCGCCAGTGATTTTTCTCACCGCACGCAGCGACGAGATCGACCGCGTTGTGGGTCTCGAGCTCGGCGCCGACGATTACATGGCGAAGCCGTTCTCGCCGCGTGAGTTGACAGCGCGCATTCGTACCGTATTACGTCGGCTGCAGAAGACGCAGCGCGCCTCTACCGCACCGGTGAT
>CAZCAK010000499.1:0-1266 GCA_964496605.1 uncultured Acidiferrobacteraceae bacterium
GCGGTCGAGTTCTATGCGGCCGTAGCTGAGGGCTTACTCCATTTCCTGCTTGTAGGGCGGTTTCGGATCGCCGGCCTGGACCGCGCCGGCGATGAGCAGCAAACAAAGACCAAGCGCGCGCATCAGTGCCGTACCATGCTGCGGCTGTCGCCCTGAAATACGACACGATCACCTTCGAGCCGGATGCGACCTTCCGCGAACCAGCGAATCGCGCGCGGTAAAATGCGATGTTCTTCCGCCAACGCGCGCGCCGCGAGAGTCGTAGCATCGTCGTTCGGCAAGATCGGCACCGTTGTCTGCAAGATGATCGCGCCGGCATCGACTTCGTCGGTGACGAAGTGCACCGTCGCACCGTGTTCCTTTGCGCCGCCGGCGAGTGCGCGCGCATGCGTATCTAAACCCTGAAACGCAGGTAATAACGACGGGTGAATATTCATGAGTCGACCGGCATAGTGGGCGATAAACGCCGGTCCGAGTATCCGCATAAATCCGGCCAAGACCACCAGCTTCGGTGCGTGCGCGTCGATTGCCTGCATGAGTGCAGCGTCAAACGCCTTGCGATCGGGAAAGTGCCGATGATCGATCACGGTCGTAGGAATGCCGGCGCGACGTGCGCGCTCAAGCCCCGCGGCGTCGGGATTGTTCGAGATGACAGCGCGAATATCGATCGGCAATCCCTGTTCGCGCCGCGCCTCGATAATGGCTTGCAAATTACTGCCGCGGCCCGAAATCAAAATCACCACGGGCATGTCAATCATGGAAAACGAGCGTCGGCTCCGCGGAGGAATGTGACTCGATCTCGCCCAGGACGAAGGCGTGTTCGCCGCTTTCCTTCAGCACTGCGAGCGCGCGCGCGACATCGGCAGCGGCGACGATCACGACCATACCGATGCCGCAATTAAAGGTGCGGTACATTTCGTCGGCGGCGATATTGCCCTGCCGTTGCAGCCATTGAAAAACCGCCGGCCACTGCCAGGCGTCGCTGCGCACCGCTGCGCGTGTATGTGGCGCCAAGACCCGCGGTACATTGCCCGGCAGACCGCCGCCGGTGATGTGCGCCGCAGCATGTACCGGCAGGGTTTGGATCAGATGCAATAATGACTTGACGTAGATGCGCGTCGGCGCCAAGAGCGCGCGGCCGAGCGTCGTGCCATCGAACGGCTGATCGAGCTCCGCCCGGCCGGTTTGAATCACCTTGCGTATTAATGAATAACCATTCGAGTGCGCGCCGCTGGAAGCGAGCGCGATCATGACGTCGCCGGGCTT
>CAZCAK010000500.1:0-1241 GCA_964496605.1 uncultured Acidiferrobacteraceae bacterium
AAAAAAAGTACTCGGTGTTCACGTGGCGCAAAAGGGCTCCCTGGTGGCACCGGATCGTTTGCGTTTCGACTTTACGCACTTCGAGCCGATCAAACCGGAGCAGTTGCGCGCCATCGAAGATCAAGTGAATCGCGTCATTCGCGCGAATCATCCGGTGCAGACGCAGCTAATGGCGCTCGACGCGGCGATGGCCTCCGGTGCGGTAGCCTTATTCGGCGAGAAATATGCCGATGAGGTGCGCGTGGTCGGCATGGGCGAGTTTTCTACTGAGCTTTGCGGCGGCACGCATGTGCAGCGCACGGGCGATATCGGCTTATTTAAAATTATTTCCGAAGGCGGTGTCGCTTCGGGTGTGCGCCGCATCGAGGCGGTGACCGGTGCCGGCGCGCTCGACTATGTGCGCGCCAATGAGATGCGCTTACAGCGCATCGCCGATTTGGTGCGGGGCACGCGCGACGATGTCGAGCGCAAGGTCGAGCAAATGAACGCAAGGATCAAGACGCTTGAAAAGGAGCTCGGTCAACTGCAGAACAAGCTTGCGAGCGGCGGCAGCGTCGATCTTGCGGCGCAGGTGCAGCAGGTGAACGGCGCGAATGTGCTCGCGGCCCGGCTCGATGGCGCCGACGTGAAAGGTCTGCGCGATACGGTGGATCGTTTAAAGGACAAATTGGGTAGTGCCGCGATCGTATTGGCCGCGGTACAAGATGAGAAAGTGACATTGATCGCAGGCGTGACCAAAGATTTAATCGGAAAATTGCATGCGGGGCAGTTGGCGAATCATGTCGCTGCACGCATCGGCGGCAAGGGTGGTGGCCGACCCGACATGGCGCAGGCCGGCGGCACCGATCCGAGCCAATTAGACGCAGCACTCGCAGAGGTATCGGGATGGGTCAAGCAGCATCTGGGCTAAAGCCTGTATTTACAGTACCGGCAAAAATCGGTTTAATTGGGCGCTTTTAGTCGGGTCCGATGGCACTAATCGTTCAAAAATACGGCGGCACATCTGTGGGTAGCGTTGAGCGTATCAACGCGGTAGCCGATCGTGTCGTGCAAATGCGCAATGCCGGACACGATATGGTCGTGGTCTTATCGGCCATGAGCGGCGAAACCAATCGATTGCTCGACCTTGCAAAGGCGATTCATCCGGATGCGCCGGCGCGCGAGGTCGATGTGCTGCTGGCGACCGGCGAACAAGTCACGATCGCGTTACTGAGTATGGCCTTGCAACGGCGGGGCTGCGA
>CAZCAK010000501.1:0-1238 GCA_964496605.1 uncultured Acidiferrobacteraceae bacterium
TTGAATACAACTCTATCCTTGAGGATCGCACCACCTACGGCTCCGCCTTCTCTCAATGTTGGTTTGAAACGAAGTATGGCACTAGAGCAGCCAGGGTCCCGATTCAGGAGCCACTGAGCAGCCCCGCGGCTCTGTGGCGAAGTATGAACGGCCAAAGGCAAACTGTTGGCTATCAGACTCAGCTACAACAGACGCTGCAATATCGTGGCGTCCGGCTGAGGCATATCCCTATCTGGGATTTCTTCGGCGATCCCAAGTCCCTCAAGATGCGTGATGGTCGTCCCCAGCTTTTCAGGACACGTATTGGTTTGCAGCAAATTCTAGATCAGGTCAAAGCTGGCGAGTTCATGCCAGAATCAGCCGCTTTGATGCTTCAGTCTGCAAGCAATGAGACTCTGCCGCCTGATAAATCCTTGCTCCAGATGGAACGGTCTATCTCTGACGTTGCCCCGAGACGTGAGGGCAATCAGAAGGACTGGGAAGCCTACGAGATGTATGCTAAGGTTCCGGCCAAGTGGGTCTATCCCTGCCTAAAGACACCCCTCCCGATCCAAGATGCGGAGCAGCTTGTCGCGGCGAAGATTATCTTCAGCCAGCAGACCATCTATTCTGTCTCTCTCAATGAGACCTATGACGGCGAACCGCCGTTCTACAAAGACGACTATTTCCCGGTAGCCAATCAGTTCTACGGTCGCGGCATCCCCGAGATGCTGAAGAATCCTCAGATGGTGGTCAATGAAGTCGTCAATCAAAGATTAGACGAAGGCAATATTGCTCTCCAGCAGGGATTCGCTGTTGTTGAGAAAGCGGTGGTGAATACCGAGGATATGATGTCTGGGGGCCCAGGCCTAATCATCCGACTCGATGCTAAGAAGATGGGGCCGAATGGTGACGTCCGCAATGCGATCATGCCGCTTGAGCGTCCCGACATCAAGATCAACGCTGGATTTACTGAGGTCCACGAATGGGAGCGGATGGCGGAGATGCGGACTTCCGCTAACCGCGTGGTCGTTGGGGACGCCTCTCATCTCCAGGGAGCCAATCGGACTCTGGGCGGACAGCAACTTCTAAAGCAAACCGCCGGTGAGAAGTTCGCCTTCATTCAGATGCTATCCGAGTTCAGGTTCATGTATGACATCTTCCGGGCTTACTGGCAATTGATTTATGCCAATCTGACCCCGCAGGATGTTGTCGATGCCCTCGGCCCCGTCAGGGCCCAGTCGTTTCAGTTGATGAGT
>CAZCAK010000502.1:0-1236 GCA_964496605.1 uncultured Acidiferrobacteraceae bacterium
AGCACTTCCTTGGTAAGGAAGAGGTCATCGGTTCGATTCCGATTATGGGCTCCAGCAGTTAACCGAGCTAGCCGTTTGCCAAGGTCAGCGCGATAGTGTCACCGGCACATTGAAGATTTAACGATTAACCGTCACGCAGTCTTATTAATATATAAGCATAAGAGGCATTACCCATGTCCAAGGGCAAATTCGAACGCACCAAACCCCACTTAAACGTGGGCACCATCGGCCACGTCGACCATGGCAAAACCACCTTAACCGCAGCCTTAACCAAAGTGCTGTCGTCTAAGTTCGGCGGCGAATTTAAGGCCTACGACCAAATCGACAACGCCCCCGAAGAGCGCGAGCGCGGTATTACGATTGCCACCGCCCACGTCGAATACGAAACCGCCAAGCGTCACTACGCCCACGTCGACTGCCCGGGACACGCCGATTACGTCAAAAACATGATCACCGGTGCCGCCCAAATGGACGGCGCCATCCTAGTCGTCAGCGCCGCCGACGGCCCCATGCCGCAAACGCGCGAACATATCCTGCTCGCCCGCCAAGTCGGCGTACCCTACATCGTCGTCTTCCTCAATAAAGCCGACATGGTCGACGACAAAGAACTCCTCGAACTCGTCGAAATGGAAGTCCGCGAACTCCTCGACAAATACGAATTCCCCGGCGACAAGACCCCCATCGTCGTAGGCTCCGCATTAAAGGCCCTCGAAGGCGACCAATCCGAGATCGGCGAAGCCGCCATCTTAAAGCTTGCCGACGCCCTGGATTCCTATATCCCGCAACCGGAACGCGCCGTCGACGGCGCCTTCCTCATGCCGGTCGAAGACGTCTTCTCCATCTCCGGCCGTGGCACCGTCGTCACCGGCAGAATCGAACGCGGCATCGTCAAAGTCGGCGATGAAGTCGAAATCGTCGGCCTAAAAGACACCTTAAAGACCACCGTCACCGGCGTCGAAATGTTCCGCAAGCTCTTAGACCAAGGCCAGGCCGGCGACAACGTCGGCGTCCTCCTCCGCGGCACCAAGCGCGAAGAAGTCGAACGTGGCCAAGTCCTGTGCAAACCGGGCTCCATCAAGCCCCACACCAAATTCGAAGCCGAAGTGTATGTCCTTAGCAAAGAAGAAGGCGGCCGACACACCCCCTTCTTCCAAGGCTATCGGCCCCAGTTCTACTTCAGAACCACCGACGTCACCGGCGCCTGTCAACTACCCGACGGCACCGAAATGGTCATGC
>CAZCAK010000503.1:0-1236 GCA_964496605.1 uncultured Acidiferrobacteraceae bacterium
ACGGCGCCGTAATCGCCGCGCTTAGGTTGTCATGAAACACAACGCCGGCTTCTTCTCCTCGGGCCGGCGTTGTTTTATTTTTGAGGAAAGGAAAATGCCTCGGTCGTGTAGTCGCTCTCTACCAGTTGGTGTTCGCGGGTTCACCCTGCTCGAGACCGTCATTGCACTTACAGTAGTAGCCTTGGTCGCTGCGGTCGTCGGCCCGAAGTGGTTGGAGAACGACACCGATGTACAGGTCGTCGCGCAACAATTGCAAAACGATATTCGCTACGTCCAAGGGTTAGCGATGACGCATGGGCAGCGTCATCGAATCTACTTCAACGTGAGTACCGGTTATCGCATCGCCGATAACAGCGGTACCAACGTCGCTCATCCGCTCAATAGCAGCGGCAATGTCAGTTTCCCCAGTGGCGTGACGATTCAATCCAATGGCTTTAGCTCTGGCTATCTCGCGTTTGATGGGCGCGGCATTCCGTACGATGGTGCAACTTCTATTAGCGCCGCGACAACGGTTCGGTTAGTAAAAAATGGCACGACACGTACGTTGACGCTGACGCCGGATACTGGCTACGTCACGGTGACCTCGCCATGATACGCAGCACGCGGGGATTTACCTTGATCGAACTCGTGATCATGATCGTGATTTTTACCGTTGCCTCGGTTGGGATCATGAGCGCGTTGCGGTTCAATATTATGGGTGCTGCAACCAATAGTGTCGGCACTACGGCCACGCGCTTGGCACAGGCGCGCATGGAAACAATCCTGGCGCAGCGCTATGTCAATGGATTTTCGAGCTTTGCCGATCCTTGCACTGCCGCCGCGGTCTGCGGCACGTTACCGACTGGATACACGATCGCGGCACCGACGGTAGCGGCGGTCGATGCAACGACTTACGAAATTACCGTGCAAGTCAGCTACAACGGCACGGTCCGTGCGGTTTTGGTTACGCGAGTCAATAACTACTCATGATGGTGCGAAATCACATGCGCGGTTTCAGTATGATCGAAATGATCATCGCGATCGTGATCATGGGCATTGTCACCAGCACCTTGATTACTATGATCGTGGGTATGTACCAGTCGTATAGCGATCAATATCAATTCGCCGATCAAGACGCGCAGGCGCGTCTGGCCTTGGAGCGCATTCTGCGCGATCTGCGCGACGTCCGTGCGGTGGCTGATCTCAGTGCGCCGGGCACCAGTATTACCTTTACCAATACCAGCGCCGCGAGTGTGA
>CAZCAK010000504.1:0-1227 GCA_964496605.1 uncultured Acidiferrobacteraceae bacterium
TGTACGGCATGGACATCGGCTCGGATAAGCTCAAGGAATGTTTCGGTCACGAACGGTTTCATTTCGTCGAGGGCGATATCACTATCAATCGCGAGTGGATCGCGTATCACGTCAAGAAGTGCGATGTCATTTTGCCGCTGGTCGCGATCGCAACCCCGGCGACTTACGTGCAAGAACCCTTGCGCGTGTTCGAGCTCGACTTCGAGGCGAACCTGGAAATCGTGCGCCAATGCGTGCGCTACAAGAAGCGCGTATTGTTCCCCTCGACTTCCGAGGTTTACGGCATGTCGACCGATCGCGAGTTCGACGAAGAGAATTCCAATCTTGTGCTTGGGCCGATTCATAAACAGCGCTGGATTTATTCCTGCTCGAAGCAATTAATGGACCGCGTGATTTACGCCTACGGCATGCAGCAAGGTTTGAAATTCACTTTGTTCCGCCCGTTCAATTGGATCGGGCCGAAGCTGGATAATATTTTGGAGCCGAAGGAAGGCAGCTCGCGCGTACTGACGCAATTTATCGGCAATATCCTGCGCGGGCGTGAGATTCAGTTGGTCGATGGCGGCAAGCAGCGCCGCAGCTTCACTTACATCGACGACGGCATCGATGCCCTAAGCCGCATTATCGAAAACCGCGACGGCGCCGCTGACAGTCGCATCTTCAATATCGGCAACCCCGCGAACGATATGTCGATCGCGGATCTTGCGACCCTATTGGTCGATCTCGTGAAGAGCTATCCGAAATATGCCTCGCTCGCCGAGCGCGTGAAAATCGTCACCGTTAGTTCTGGCGATTATTACGGTAAGGGCTACCAGGATATTCTGACGCGCGTGCCCTCGATCAAGAACGCCGAGAAACATCTCGGCTGGAAGCCGAAGATCGATCTCAAGACCGCCTTACGTAAAACGCTCGATTACCATCTGGCGCGACCGTCGGAAGAGCTCAGCGCGTAAAACCCATGGCGGTGCTCGCGATCAAAATCGATGTCGATACCGATCGCGGCACGCGCATCGGTGTGCCGAATATGTTGCGGCTATTCGACACGCTGAAAATCCCGGCGACATTTTTATTTTCTTTGGGACCGGATAACACCGGTCGCGCGATCAAGCGGGTATTTCGCCCCGGCTTTTTTAGCAAGGTGCAGCGTACCAATGTCGTCGGGGTTTACGGCATTCGGACTTTACTCAACGGCATTCTGTGGCCCGGTCCCGATATCGGTCGGCGCCA
>CAZCAK010000505.1:0-1226 GCA_964496605.1 uncultured Acidiferrobacteraceae bacterium
CTTCCCAGTTAATACGGATAAGGAAACGGCGATGCCGAGATATCGCCCTGCTCCGCTTCGAGCACCCAGTTATTCAGCTCTGTGACACCTTGCTGCTCGGTGCGGAACGGATAATTGCTGGCGATGCGCGTCAGCGGTTGATCTTCCGCGGCCACTAACACGGTGTAAGTATGCGTCGCCGTCGAAGGCTCTATCACGACACGATAAGTAACGCCGGGTGTATAGCTGAATGGAACGTCGGCTTGATAATGATCGCCATATCGGACGTCGATGGTGTTATCGGTATTGAAACGCACAATCGCCGCCAAGTTGCTCCAGAACGTTTGCGGTCCGTTCGACAGCGCAATCAGCGCATCGGAGTTAGCGGCGCGCGGTGTGACCACGAACGCGTAATCGCCGGTGTAGTTCCACAGTGTTGTTGCCGCCGCGCGGTTCTGCCACTGCATCGGCCCGGGTGTGGCCTCGGCTCCCATGGCGGGATCGGAGGCACACGCCCTGACACCGCCCACCTCCGCTTCCACACTGAGGTTACTTAAACTCGTGACGGTCGATTGCTCGGTGCGAAAGTGAAAGTCTTTCGCTTTCAAGAAGTCGCCGGGGCCGTCTTCCGATCCGACCCAAACTGAATAAAGCTTGCGCGGCACATCGACTTGCAGCACGAAACGATAATCCTGCCCTGCCCCATAGGGGCGCAAGGTTCGATAAGTGTCGCCGTCGCGGGCGTCGATCCAGCCGTCGGTATTGAAACGCACGATGGCGGCGAGATCGGTCCAAGTGCGTGCCGGCGCTTGCGACAAGGCGACGATCGTATCCCCATGCGCTTGCGCTGTGGCGCGAAACTGATAAGTGAAGATGCCGGATTGCGCGGTAAATCCTGCGTTTTGCCATTGGTAAGTGCCCGCCGTTGCTTGTAGGCACGTCTCCGCGGACGCGACCGATGGTTGTAACGCCGAAACACCGAGCACCAATGACAGTGAAGTGAAAAAATATTTGGCGGTTAAGCGCCGTAACCATACGTCTACTTGGGTACGCATAACATCTCCTATTGGTTAGAAAGAATATCGTTAGGGTGTCAGCACACTGTTGCCCTAGTCGCTACCGGTCGCGCTTGCGTATTGTGTTTGCGCATAAGAGAGCCGCGAATCGAGCCGATGTGCATACAACAAAAATATCGCCACACTCAAACAAAACGTTAAGCAAGCCATTGCAACTCGTCTCCGTAACAT
>CAZCAK010000506.1:0-1221 GCA_964496605.1 uncultured Acidiferrobacteraceae bacterium
CTTACGGCGTCATCGGCGTGAAGGTGTGGATCTTCAAGGGCGAGATCTTCGATCAAGCCGAACAAGCCGCGGTTAGCAGCGAAGAAGAGGCGAAGAAAGTCGCCGCGAACGCCTAAGGTGTCCAGGGGTTAAGTCATGTTACAACCGAAACGAACCAAGTATCGCAAGCAGATGAAGGGCCGTAACCGTGGCTTAGCCACGCGCGGCGCCAAAGTTAGCTTCGGCGAATATGGATTGAAGGCGATCACGCGCGGGCGTCTGACCTCGCGCCAAATCGAAGCCGCGCGGCGCGCGTTGACGCGCCACATCAAACGCGGCGGCCGCGTCTGGATTCGCGTGTTTCCGGATAAACCGATTTCCAAGAAGCCCTTGGAAGTACGTATGGGTAAGGGCAAGGGCAACGTCGAATACTGGGTCGCCTTGGTGCAGCCCGGCAAGGTGTTGTATGAGATGGAAGGCGTCACCGAAGAAGTAGCACGCGACGCATTCCGCTTGGCCGCAGCGAAGCTGCCGGTACAGACCGCGTTTGTTGCGCGGCAAGTGATTTAAGTAAGGGTACGGTATGGACATTAAAGAAATGCGCGCGGCGAATGCCGAGGCACGTGCGAAAGAACTGAGCGACTTATTGCGTCAGCAATTCACGCTGCGCATGCAGAAGTCCACCGGCCAATTGGCCAACACCGGGCAATTACGCGTGGTGCGACGCCAGATCGCCCGTCTGAAGACGGTGATGAAAGAGACGAGCATGAGCGAGACGAATAAGGCATGAGCGAACAAACCAATACCGCCGCGGCGGGCGCCAATGAACCGGCGAAGACGATCCGCACCTTAACCGGGTACGTGACCAGCAATAAGATGGACAAGACCATTACCGTGGTCGTTGGTCGTCAGGTTGCGCATCCCTTGTACGGCAAATTTATTCGTCGCCGCACTAAGCTGCATGCACACGACGAAACGAATCAATGCAAGGAAGGCGATTTGGTAATGATCGAAGAATGTCGCCCGCTTTCGAAGACCAAGAGTTGGCGCCTGGTGCGCGTTTTAGAAAAGGCGGCGGAAACGGCGTAGCAATTGAGCCGTTGGTAAGTGAAGCGAAAGAAACAGGCTTGGAGTCAAGGCAATGATACAAATGCAAACGGTACTGGCCGTGGCCGATAATAGCGGCGCCAAAAAGGTGCAGTGCATTAAGGTGCTCGGCGGCTCCAAGCGGCGTTACGCCGG
>CAZCAK010000507.1:0-1209 GCA_964496605.1 uncultured Acidiferrobacteraceae bacterium
TTCATGGCGGTTCTCTCCTTTAAGATCGGCGCATGCCGCGCGTCCATGTCCGCTTGTTATTGGGATGCGACACGCGCCGCGATAGGTGGGAGGCGATTCCATTCGCCGGCTGTCGTCGTGGCGACGACGCATCATCGCCGAGCCATGTTGTAAATTAATCGGGCGTAAGCCTGTGCGGAATTGGCAACACTTTGTTGCCGGTACAACGATGGGATTGTGTAGCGGGCTAAGGTGTAACGCTGACGTGTGTCGCGGCGCTCGCAGTCGCGCCGCCGTTATCCGTGACTTGCAACAGGAAAGCTAATGCCGTGTTGGCCACAACAGTCGGCGCGGTGAAACTGGCGCGCACGGTGTTGGCGTTGGCGAGCGTCACCGTAGGTCCGCTGGTTTGCGTCCAGGCGTAAGCTGCAAGGGTGCCGTCGCTATCGCTGCTGCCGCTGCCGTCGAGTGTGACCGGTGTTGCCGACGCGACGGTTTGATCGGGTCCGGCATCGGCGCTCGGGGGTGCGTTGGTAGTCGTCGTGGCCGGATTTACCGTGACTTGCGTGGATGCATTACCGGTGGCGCCGCCATCGTCGGTCACGGTCAATTGAAACGCTAGTAATGTCGGTGCCGATACCGTCGGCGCGACAAACGACGGTGTCGCGCTGTTGGCGTTAGTAAGCGCGACGGCCGGCACGCCCTGACTCATGATCTGTGTCCAACTCCAGCTGGCGATCGTGCCATCGGAGTCGCTACTCGCGCCGCCGTTTAAGGTCACGGTGTTGCCGGAAGTCGCGGATTGATTGGCACCGGCGTTTGCCACCGGCGGTTCATTGCGCGGCAGCCCACTCGCGGCAACACTAAAGCCGCAGGCCTTCAGCGCGCCCTGTTCCGCTTCGACGATCCAATGATCCAGACTGTTGACGTTTTGTTGTTCGGTGCGGAAGGAGAAGTTTTGCGCGATGGTCTGTTCCGCACCGCCGCCGGTGGAAACGTATGCCGAGTAAGTACGGGCACTGACGCTCACGATCATACGCACGTGATAAGTCGTATTCGGTTGATACGCGACTTGCGAGACCGCGCTGTACGTGCTGCCATTGACCGCATCGATGGTATTGCTCGAATTGAAACGTACGTTCGCGGCGACGGCGGTAAAGCTGGTCGAACTGCCGCGTACCACACCGACGAGGCCATCGGTGCTCGTTGCGATTGGCGTGACATCCCATT
>CAZCAK010000508.1:0-1207 GCA_964496605.1 uncultured Acidiferrobacteraceae bacterium
AACCCAAGGAGGAGGAGTTGGGTTTGGCTTAGGCTGATGTTGTGGCCTTTGCTAAACGTCGATGGGACTAAGATAATATGCATAGTTCGTTCGTAATACCGCGATGGCGCCATCCTCAATCAAGAAAATCGACTACTTTCTCGCCGGCCTATCGCAGCGGCATACCTCCTCAATGAACATGCAAGTGTTGAGCCAGCGCAACGCCGTTTGGAAACAATGCGTTGAACCGTTGCTCGCCGAACACGTCCGTGTTGCGTTTTATAACGAAGGGCGTCTCGTGCTTCACGCCGACGCGTCGGTTTGGTGCAATAAACTTTTACACATGCAACAAACATTGGTTCGCCGTCTGCGCCAACACCCTATATTTCGCGATCTCACTGGCCTGCATATTCGAGTAGTCCCGTTGACGCGGGGCGTCCATGCCCTGTCGCCACCCGCCCAACGTCTCAGTACCCGAGCGGCCGATATCATCGCCAGCGCGGCGGAAGATATCGGTGATCCGGATTTGGGTGAGGCGCTCAAGCGTCTCGCCCGACGTACGCGGGATTAAGTCGCCGATTAAGTATAGTTCAGGAAAAAACGCTGGCCGGTTCGGGTACTATGCTTAAGCTAATACTTAGGAATATAAGGCAAGCTATTAATTAAAATGAAAAATAACTATTTTATATCGCTGATTCTAGCGCTTTCGGTAGGCGCTTGTACTCCCCCGACGACGCGACCGACTACGTCGTCGCCGCATGCGGCTCCGTCGGCGAACGTATCGGCGACATCACCAGAGACAACCGTATCGCCCGCCGTAGCACCCCCCGCGCCCGACGAAACCAAAACGGTTCAATTGAGCGCCGTCGGCGACATCATGCTGGGTGGTACCGCCGGACCGGAACTGAAGACGCTCGGCTACGATTATCCCTTCGTCTATATGCGTCCCTTATTGCAGGACTCACAGTTCGTCTTTGGCAATTTAGAAGGGCCGGTCACGACCCGCGGCCAGCGCGAACCGAATAAGCAATACACATTTCGCTCGCCGCCAGAGCGCGTGGTGCCTGCGCTAAAGACCGCCGGCTTCAACATCGTGTCGCTCGCTAATAACCACACGATGGATTATGGCGCCGAAGGCCGTGCGGACACGATCGCGGCCTTGGATGAACATGGCATTGGACACAGTGGCGGTGGAAAGAATATGGCTCATGCACGCGCGCCACTGATT
>CAZCAK010000509.1:0-1204 GCA_964496605.1 uncultured Acidiferrobacteraceae bacterium
CCGCGAAGCTCGGTGTCGATAAGCTCGGCTTTGAACCGGAGCAAAAGCGGCTGTACATGGAGGCGATCAATCGCCCCTACGGCATGGTGCTGGTTACCGGCCCAACCGGTAGCGGTAAAACCGTCACGCTCTACACCGCATTGAATATTTTAAATACGCCGGACCGCAATATCTCCACCGCCGAAGATCCGGTGGAAATCAATCTGCAAGGCATCAATCAGGTCAATATCAACGAAAAGGCGAAGCTGACGTTTTCCTCGGCGCTGCGCGCCTTTCTACGTCAAGATCCGGACGTCATTATGGTCGGTGAAATTCGCGACCTCGAGACTGCCGAGATTGCGATCAAGGCGGCGCAGACCGGTCATATGGTCATCTCGACGCTGCATACGAACGACGCCCCGACTACTTTAAGTCGCTTGATGAATATGGGTGTTGCGCCCTTTAATATTGCATCGGCGGTGAACTTGATCATTGCACAACGTCTAGCACGGCGGTTGTGCAATCACTGTAAAAAACTTATGAACGTGCCGCGCGAGGCGATGCTTAAGGCCGGATTTAAAGAAAGCGAGCTTAGCGAAGTTAAGATCTATGGCCCGGGCGGCTGCGATCAATGCAATGAAGGTTACAAAGGGCGCGTCGGTATCTATCAGGTCATGCCGCTTTCGGAAGAAATCGGTGCGATTATCATGCGCGGCGGTAATGCGCTCGATATCGAAAATCAGGCGCGCAAAGACGGTATTCCCAATCTGCGCGAATCGGCTTTGAAGAAAATACGCGACGGCGTCACCAGCCTCGCCGAAGTTGAACGCGTCACAAACGAGTAAGGACTATGGCAGCAGCAACCGCAGCAAAGGCACCGGCCTCAGACGTTTTCGTCTGGGAAGGCGTCGATAAGAAGGGTAAGAAAGTTAAAGGCGAAACCTCCGGCGCGAGCGTAGCATTCGTCAATGCCACGTTGCGGCGGCAAGGCATTAATCCGACCAAGGTTCAAAAGCGCAAGGCGCAATTAATCAAGCGCAAGAAAAAAATTAGCCCTAAGGATGTTGCGATCTTTACGCGCCAGCTTGCCACCATGATTCAAGCCGGTATCCCGATCGTGCAGGCATTCGACATCGTCGGCAAGGGTCATGAAAATCCCAGCATGCAACAGCTGCTCATGGCGGTAAAAGAAGATATCGAGTCTGGCACCGCGATGAATCTTGCA
>CAZCAK010000510.1:0-1200 GCA_964496605.1 uncultured Acidiferrobacteraceae bacterium
CCCGACATACCAGTTATCTTTGGTAATCGAAATACTGTCCTGGGTAGGCTGATCCAAAACCACGACCGTTTTGTTTGCCGTGCTTGCCATACTATCTACCTCTCTCGTTGTTCGTTGACGCCGGCACCGGCGCGCGCGGCATTAGTCGATCGTTCGGTTATTCGGGTACTACTTCTCGGGTACTGCTTAAGCCGCGACGTGCTTGAACGTCTGACTCTCGGCCAATGACTGCATATCGAAAATACCCCACAGCACTTTTTCGCGAAGGAACGCGCCGGTTAAATGCGCGAACATCGCGTCGTTGAGCGATGAGATATCTTGTTTTTCTTGCTCCTCGTCGAAGTGACGAAGACCATAAACCTCATTCACCAGCACCGCCGCGTGCAGCCCCGGGACGTTCAAAATTAGGAGCCGCGCCTTATCGTCCAGCGCCACCGGCGGTTTATCGAAATACTCCGGTAAGTCAATGATAGTCAAAAGATTGCCACGCACATTGGCAACCCCCTTAATCCAGCGCTTAGTACCGGGTACCGCCGTCACTGACGGGCTCGGTAGTACTTCAGTCACATTGCTCAAAGGCGTCACGAAATGGGCGTCCGCCAAACGAAACCCGAGCCCCGACCATAAAGGTGCCGCCTGAACCTGTCCCGGCCGCCCCGGCGCCGCCTGGCGTCCGGCCTGCTGCATCTGATGCAGCAGCAGTAAGGGGTCGATCGTGGGCCGTGCCATGGCCTATAGCGCCCGAATCTTTTCCATCAACTGGCTTTCGACCACCGGCTTGACGATGTAGTCCTTCGCCCCCTGACGCAAACCCCAGGCCTTATCGGTTTCCTGACCCTTGGTGGTGCAAATAATGATCGGAATACCGGCGGTTGCGCTATTGCGCGTAATCGAACGCGTCGCCTCGAAACCGCTCATGCCCGGCATCACAACGTCCATCAAGATCAAATCCGGACGCTGGGTCTTGAGCTTTTCAATCGCGTCTTCGCCGCTGGTCGCGGTGCTGACGGCAAAGCCGTTTTTCTTCAGCATCTCGCCCAAAATATGTAGCTCGGTCGCGGAGTCGTCGACCACCATTACGTTTTTAATTGCCATTGTTTTCTCCGTTGATGTCGCGGTGCACAGCGTCCTCGATGTTAATGCACATATTTACTAATAACCTCGATTAACTCTTCTTGCGTGAAGGGTTTATTCACATGC
>CAZCAK010000511.1:0-1190 GCA_964496605.1 uncultured Acidiferrobacteraceae bacterium
AGCACGATACCGCGCGGTTGTTCCGAGATTTGTTTGAAAATCGCCGGCGCATTGAGCTGCTCGAGCGAAAGGATCTTCGACGGAATGGTACGGAACACCGCACCCGGGCCGCGGTTTTGATTGAAGGCATTGACGCGGAAGCGCGCGATATTCGGCAGTTCGAACGAGAAGTCGCATTCTAAGAACTCTTCGAAGTCCTTTTGCTGCTTATCGTTCATGATGTCGTACACCATATTATGTACGGTGCGATCGTCGAGCGGATCGACATTGATACGTTTCACTTCACCGTCGACACGGATGAGGGGCGGCAAGCCAGCCGACAAATGCAAGTCGGAAGCGTTTTGTTTATAGGCAAAGGCAAGCAATTCGGCGATATCCACAACGTCCTCCGCGGACTCAATCTGCGTTCGGGTATAGTTTTAGTATATCGGCGGAACCTCGACACACAAGGAAACGGGCGGCGATTCTGGCGCCTGCGGACCAGCAGCCGCGACCACTGGTATTGGCGGCGTTATCCTTTAGACTAGCCGCGGTTTTTCATCCCGAAGGTCCATGACGTATACCATAGGTTTTATCGGTGCCGGCAATATGGCGCGCAGCCTCGCCGGCGGCCTATTGCAACAAGGCTGGCCCAAGGCGCAATTGCGCCTGACCGATCCAGACGCGCAGCAACGCGCCATCGCGCTGCAAACCCTGGGGCTTGCCGTGGGCGCCGACAACGGCGTGGCAGCCGCGGCAGATGTGGTGGTATTGGCGGTAAAACCGCAGATCATGCGCGCGGTTTGTCTGGATCTGGCGCGTCACGCCGCGCCGCCCGGGCGCTTGATCGTGTCGATTGCGGCCGGCATTCGCACCGATGATCTCGCGCGTTGGCTTGGACCTGAGAGCGCGATCGTGCGCGCCATGCCGAATACGCCGGCGCTCCTGCGGCTGGGCGCGACCGGGCTTTATGCCAACCCTCAAGTAAGCGCCGCCCAACGCGAGCGAGCACAAGCGCTTATGGCCGCGGTCGGTAAGGTGGTCTGGGTCGATACCGAGGCTCAAATCGACGCCGTGACCGCATTGTCTGGCAGCGGCCCGGCGTACATTTTTCGCCTGATCGAGGCGATGGAGCGCGCCGGCATCGAACAAGGACTCGCGCCCGATATCGCGCGCGCCTTGAGTCTACAAACCGCGCTCGGCGCCGCCAC
>CAZCAK010000512.1:0-1184 GCA_964496605.1 uncultured Acidiferrobacteraceae bacterium
GTGAAAGACGTCGCCAAGACCGCGCCGGTGACGATTGTGAATTCGATCAATCCGTATCGTTTGCAAGGTCAAAAAACTGCGGCGTTTGAAATTATCGAGGCGCTGGGCCGCGCACCGGATTATCACTGTCTGCCGGTGGGCAATGCCGGCAACATCAGCGCCTATTGGATGGGTTATTCGGAATATCATCGGCTGGGTTATGCCAATAGCCGTCCACGTATGGTCGGTTATCAGGCCGCCGGCGCCGCGCCGTTTTTGCGCAACCAAATGGTCGACGACCCGGAGACGGTTGCAACCGCGATTCGCATCGGTCACCCGCAGTCGTGGGACCTGGCCTGGAATGCGCAAAAAGAATCGCAAGGCTGGTTCGACGAATGCAGCGACGATGAAATTCTTGCGGGACAAATGTTGTTGGCACAAAAGGAAGGCGTGTTCTGCGAGCCGGCATCGGCGATTTCGATCGCCGGGATGGTGCGCGACGTCAAACACGGCAAGATTCCCGCTGGCAGTAAAATCGTCTGCACCCTAACCGGTCACGGCCTCAAAGATCCGGACACCGCAATCAAGCAATGCGTCGGTGGGGTGATCACGGTCGATGCAAAATTGGAAGCGGTTAAGCAGGCAATCTTGAGTCACCTGCGCTGAACTACTCCCAAATATTAATCTTAACGCCCTGGTCGCGTAACTTCGACGCCCGCTCTTCGATATAACGCTGAAAATTCGGCTGCGTTTTATAGGCGCCGGAGGCGACGTAGTCGAGCGTCGATTGCACATGAAATGCCTTCAGCATCGCCTCGGTGCGCATCACCTCTTGGCCGTTGCGGTCGAAAAACACCATGGAGGGCGCGTACACGACTTTCAGCTGCTTGGCAAAATCGCGGGCATTGCTCTTCGTGCCATTGGGAGTCGTCACCGGCGTGGCGGCCCACATATCGAGCTGCGCTGCCTCGAAACCTTTTAGTAGCTCTTGCGTCTCTTTGCGCGCGAGCACGTTGCGGTGAAATTCGTCGCAGGCACTGCATTCCTTCTGCTCGAACACGACGACCAGAGGCTTTGCGTCTTTGCGACGGCTGAAGTCGTATGGCGGTTTGCGAAACTGCGGATCGCTATTGAGTTTGCCGCTCGCCGGTGGCGGCGATTGCTGCGCGTAGTAATCGCGAAAACTCTGTTTGCCTTCACGCTTT
>CAZCAK010000513.1:0-1173 GCA_964496605.1 uncultured Acidiferrobacteraceae bacterium
CCAATCACAACCCCGTCGTCACACCGATCACGACCACCGACAGCCAAAACACCAGCGACGCCGAACTCGAAGCGCAGCTCGATGCCGCGAGCAAACAAGCCGATCAGATCGATGCCTTAAACGGCCAAGCCTATCGTCTTGATGCGAATGGCAACGTCATTCCCATCAACACTCAAGCGGACGCACAACAAACCCCCGCCTCGCGCGCGGTGCGAAAAGGCGACAACCTTTCCAAGATCGCACAAGAAGTGTACGGCGATGCCAACCTCTGGCCCGCCCTCGCCATCGCGAACGGCATCACCAGTCCGGATCAAATCCAACCGGGACAACAACTCAACCTCATTCCTAAAGATCAGCTCAACGAAGACGCCGTCCGCGCCATCGCCGGCGGCTTCTACAAGGTCAAAGAAGAGATTCGGCAACAACAACTCGCCGCACAAGCCCAAACTGCCGATCAAACGAATTATGTGATGCAGAGTTCGGGGAACGGTCCTGTACCGCAGCAGGCCTCGGCCGTCGCTCCGGCGCAAACTGCACCGCAACAAACGTTCGGCGAAAAAGCGACCGACTTCGCCAAAGGTGTCGGCAAAGGAATCTTCAATCTCGTCTATGAGCCGCTTGCAACGGTCTACGATCTTGAACAAGTCGCCTACTCGGTCGCCAAACACGCGATCACCGGAGAATTCTCCGACGTGCAATACACAAGTGCGATCGGCAAAGCTGCCGGTAACGGTGCGTCGACCGGCGACATTGCCATTGGCGCGGGAAAAGGCATCGTCATGACACCGGTGCGTGCCTACGAAGCCGCAGCTTCCGGCAACTACGAACAGCTCGGTGAGGAAGCATTTAACCTCGGCATGTTGGCAACCGGTGTGGCGGGGATTGTGAGGAAGGGTGGGGCAAGCCCAATGATTCGAAACGTTGAGGCAACAACCGCTGCAGAGGCTAACGCTCCCTTTACAGCAAAAGGATGGAACGCGCCTTATGCAGAAGGCACGCGCCCACGCATATTTGAGACGGCATCCGACCTTGATTTCGTTCGTGTCCATGGCCCGAATAATCAGGTCGGTCAATTTTTAGTAAGATCTTCAGAGATTGCCGGTATGGATGCGGCTGAAATTCAACAGCACTTAGCGCTAAAGAAACGGCATTATTTGTTGAGAAGCATGCGAT
>CAZCAK010000514.1:0-1166 GCA_964496605.1 uncultured Acidiferrobacteraceae bacterium
GAGGCCCGCTCGATCTTGGTTTGGTAATGAGTTCGCTGCCGGTGCCTGAAGATTAGGCGATCGGCAAGTCGCTATGCGTGAAGATTTCGCCGATTCGATCGCGCAGCGTGTGAGTGAGCGTGAAACTTTATTTTCAGCGACGTCGCGTGGGGCTTATTTGCCGCCGCGTTCGCGATACTTACGCACCACGCGCAGCCGCGCCACCGCCTCCGCAAGCTCGGCTTGCGCCTTGGCAAGATCGAGATCGGCATTGCGGTTCTTCATCGCCTCTTCCGCCTTTTGTAACGCAGCTTGCGCCGCGGCCTCATCGAAGTCATGCGCACGCAAGGCGGTATCGGCCAGCACCGTCACGACATGCGGCTGCACTTCTAGCAAGCCGCCGGAGACGTAAAAGTACTGATCCTCGCCGTTATTGCGCACCCGCACCTCGCCCGGCTTCATGCGCGCGAGCAATTGGGTGTGTTTCGGCAAGATGCCGACCTCGCCATTCGCCAACGGTGCGAACACCATTTCTGCCGTGCCGGAAAAGATTTCGCGCTCGGCACTGACGATATCAACTTTGATCGTGGCTGCCATGGTTAAACCTCGAGCGACACGGGAATAGATGGTGTTGTGCCGGCGGCGCCGGATAACGACGTCGCGCCGTGCACGAACTCGCTTCGCGTGAAGCCAAGAAAAATGATGGGCACCGTTCTAGTCATATTTACCGCTTAATCATTCTTACAGCGTCTTGGCTTTCTCGACCGCTTCTTCGATCGTGCCGACCATATAGAACGCCTGCTCCGGAATATGATCGTACTCGCCTTCGGCGATGCCGCGGAAACCACGAATGGTATCTTTCAGTGATACGTATTTGCCGGGCGTGCCGGTGAATACTTCCGCAACGAAGAATGGCTGCGATAGGAAACGTTGAATCTTACGTGCGCGCGCGACGATGAGCTTGTCGTCTTCGGACAATTCGTCCATGCCCAAAATCGCGATGATGTCTTGCAATTCTTTATAGCGTTGCAGGATCGATTGTACGCGGCGCGCGGTTTGGTAATGCTCTTCACCGATAACGTGCGGATCGAGCTGACGCGAAGTCGAATCGAGCGGATCGACCGCGGGATAGATACCAAGCTCTGCGACTTGGCGCGAGAGCACCACGGTTGCGTCCAAGTGCGCGA
>CAZCAK010000515.1:0-1143 GCA_964496605.1 uncultured Acidiferrobacteraceae bacterium
AGTTGTCGCACGCGTTCAGCGACTTTCGCGTTGTCACCGCCAGCGATGGCGATGCCGGCCAGGTCGCCCTTTACGTCGGCGAGAAATACCGGCACGCCGGCCTGCGCGAAACCCTCGGCCAATGCCTGAAGACTCACGGTTTTGCCGGTGCCGGTGGCGCCCGCAATTAGGCCGTGACGGTTTGCCATCCGTAACGCGCAAGCAACCTTAGCGCGCGCTGCACCCGGGCCGATGCCCAATACCACTTCATTGCTCATGAAAACGCCTCGATAAGAAGGCGTAGATGTTAACCGCGAGAGGGGAAATTGCCAGCGACGCGACGCCGCTGGCAATTAGAAGCAGATAACTTAGTTGGCGTCGGCGTGTGCCGCGCCATTGGCCCCGTTGGTCAGGTTTGCCGTGCGCGCCGCGGCCAAAACCGCCTGTGTACGGTTATGGACCTTCAGCGCACGTAGCACTGCACTGACGTGCAGCTTGACCGTACCTTCGGTCAACCCCAAGGTCTGGCCAATTTCCTTATTCGACTTGCCCTGTCCCAATAAACGCAGGACCTGACGTTGACGCGGTGTTAGACGCGAATGGGCGCTGAGCGTCGCTTCGTCGCTCGGAATGACGATGCTGCCGGCGAGCAGTAGACGCAGGGCCGCGGTCATGACATCGCGCGCCGCAGTTTTGGCGATGAAGCCGCGCGCGCCGCCGGTTAGCGCCGCTTCCATCATGGCGCTCGTGTCTTCACTGCTGAGCACGATCAGTAGCGGTTGCGCGCCACGACCTTCAGTTAGGGGCAGTGGCAATACCGATAGCCCCCATAAAACGACGTTAAAGCCACCCTCGTCGTGCAGACTCGCCAGCGCGGTATCGAGTTCTGCCGCTTCGACAAAGCTCGCCTGCGGACATAACTCGTCCAAGGTTTGCTGCAGCGCCGCCGTTTTTGGCGCCCTGGAACTGGAGATTGGTATTTGTGCTTCCGGCAGCCAGTAATGTTTTAAGATCAATATTATCATTTACCGGGCAGAGGTAGTTGTACCGGGCCTGGGCAAATTTCAATTTACCGGCTTTTACCTTGATGCTGTCTTTGAATGTGGCTCCGCCGATGTTCAAAGTAGCGACGACGATATCGTTCCCGCTACCGATCCATGTCAT
>CAZCAK010000516.1:0-1128 GCA_964496605.1 uncultured Acidiferrobacteraceae bacterium
AGCGGCAACGCCAGCAGTTCCGATTTCAGCGATGCCGCGATTCGTGAAACCGTGCGCGCGGCGTGCACGATCGCGAAATTTACTGCGGCCGATCCGTACTCGGGGCTCGCCGACGCCGATACATTGGCGCGCGATATCCCCGATCTTGATTTATATCATCCGTGGAGTTTGAGCGTTGACGATGCGATCGCGCTGGCATGTCGCTGCGAAGCGGCGGCGCGCGCCGCCGATAAGCGCATTACCAATTCCGAAGGCGCGAGTGTTGGCACTTTTCAAGGCGTCGGCGTCTACGGCAATTCGCTGGGATTTATGGGCGCGGTGCCGACAACACGCCATAGCGTCAGTTGCGCGGTCATCGGTCAAGAAGGCGAAGGCATGCAGCGCGATTATTGGTATACCAGCGCTCGCGACGCCCGCGATCTAGAAGACGCCACCAAGGTCGGTGTGCAAGCGGCGCAGCGCACCCTACGGCGTTTGAATGCGCGACAATTAAAGACGTGTCAGGCGCCAGTTATTTTCGAGGCGCCGGTGGCAACCAGTTTGCTATCGCATTTTATCGGCGCGATCCGCGGCACCGCGCTTTACCGCCGCGCGTCGTTCTTGCTCGACGCCGTGGGTAAACCGGTGTTCGCATCGCAAGTGCAGATCAGCGAGCAACCGCATTTGAAAAAGGCGCTCGGCAGTGCGCCGTTCGATAACGACGGCGTCGCCACGCGCGCACGCGATTTGGTCAAAGACGGCGTGTTGCAGGGTTATGTGCTGGATACTTATTCCGCGCGCAAGCTGGGATTAAAAAGCACCGGTAATTCCGGCGGCGTGCACAACTTAACCATCCAGCCCGGGGATAAGGACCTGGCGGCGTTAATTAAAGATATCGGTAAGGGCTTACTCGTAACGGAGTTAATCGGCTTCGGCGTCAACGCGGTCACCGGCGATTACTCACGCGGCGCCGCGGGCTTCTGGATCGAGAACGGCGCGATTCAATATCCAGTGGAAGAAATTACCATCGCCGGTAATTTAAAAGAGATGTATCGCAATCTTGTCGCCGTCGGCAACGATGTTGACCGGCGCGGCAATATCCGCACCGGCTCCATCGTGATTGGCAATATGACGATTGCGGGGAATTAA
>CAZCAK010000517.1:0-1128 GCA_964496605.1 uncultured Acidiferrobacteraceae bacterium
CGGGCAACCGACGCCGTTATCTCACCACTAAGATTCCGTTCCATGATGCCGCTGGTGATATCGTCGGCTTAATTGGCGTCTCACGCGATATTACCGCTGCGCGCGATCCGGGGGTCCGCTAAGCGCACCGGTGCCGGCGCGAAAAAGATATTGGCGAAACCGGCGCCGAGCCGCGATAATAGCGCCCATGACGATTCCGATGCTTGGTGGGCGGTAGGTGGCGCAAGCCAGCTGGAAAAAAACCAGACCGCCGCTGGCACCGCAGATTGTGCGGCTGGTACGCGAAGCGGCGTTGTATCTCTTGGCCGCAATCGCGGTATTTCTGTTCCTCTCCCTCTGGACCTTCGACGCAGGTGATCCCGGTTGGTCGCATAGCGGCACGCGCGTAACGGTACACAATGCCGGCGGTTATGCCGGCGCCTGGCTCGGCGATGTCCTATTCAATCTCTTAGGTTACCTCGCTTATTTCGTCCCGATCATGGTGGCGTATAGCGCCTGGTGGGTGTACGCGCGTCGCAAGGCGCCGGAGCCGCGCGATATCCGCCATACGGCCTTGTTTGTCGCGGGTTTCATCTTCACTTTGCTCGGTGGCGCCGGGCTTGCGCATCTACATTTCACTTCGCCCGGTGCGTTCGCCGCGGGTGGTTTTATTGGCGCCGCGTTCGGCGAGGCCTTGCTGACCGCATTCAATTTCGTCGGTGCGACGATCTTTTTGCTCGCGATGTTCCTCGCCGGCGTCACTTTGTTCACCGGTTTATCGTGGTTGTGGTTAATGGATGTTCTCGGCCGCTACGCGCTCGCGGTAAGTTTGCGTACCAAGGCGCGTATTGCCGAATGGCGCGATCGCTCGATCGGTGCCAAGGCCAAGCGCGTGCGCCAAGAAACCGTGGCGGAAGAAAAGAAGGTCCTGGCGAAACATCCACCACCGCGCATTGAGCCGGTGATTAAAAAGCCCGAAGTCAGCGAGCGCGTCGAGCGCGAGAAACAGGTGCCGCTGTTTGAACGCCCACTAACCCTGGCCGGCCTTCTCCATCCGCATTTCCAATCCAGACACCCACTACATAATTTGGCGTTACGCCAACGGCCCATCCGTCACGAAAGCCGAAACTTGTTCCTGTTTTCCACGCA
>CAZCAK010000518.1:0-1127 GCA_964496605.1 uncultured Acidiferrobacteraceae bacterium
GCATTAGTGAACTACGCCTCGCCGACGGGCGCGCGATTGAGGCTTCCAAAGTTTACAAGGTGGCGGGCTGGGGAATCGGCGAACCGCGTGAAGGTCCGGCAATATGGGATGTCGTAAGCGACTATTTGCGCAAGCAACAAACGGTCAAAATCGATCCGGCACCGAGCCCGTTGATTTAGTCATCCTATAAAACGCGATTCACCGGCGTCACAATTTTATTTTCGTTCAGCGCCAAGGCGCCACGAATTAAGCGATACAACCACCAAACCCATACCGCAAATAGAATGACGAAGCCGATGCCGATCACTGCAAGCGCGCCGCCAATCAGGCTCCACAATAAACCCCACCAGAACGTCCGAATCATCCAGCGATGATGCGCACGATAAAGCGGTAGCGTGTCGTCGACCTTGAGGTAATTGACGATCAACGCCGCAATTACCGGTAAAAACAGTCCAAACAACCCGAGCGCATAAAGCGCGTACGCGACGAGTGCCACCGTGCGTTGGTCGCCGTTGAGTTCTAGCGATTCTTCCGTCATTTAAGCACCTCGCTGCAGGGCGGCAATGCGCGCCTCGAGCGGTGGATGTGACATGAACAGCTGTGTCATGTGCCCACGCAGGCCGCCGGCGATGCCGAATGCCTTCATTTGCGCCGGTAATTGCGCTTCGTGATTCGCCTGCAGACGCCGTAGCGCGGCGATCATCTTCTGTGCCCCGACCACTTTGGCGCTGCCGGCGTCGGCACGAAATTCGCGCCAGCGGCTGAACCACATCACGATCATGGTCGCGAATAGGCCCAAAACCAGCTCCGCGATAATGGTCGTAATCCAAAACGCCGGGCCGTTGCCGCGTTCGGTTTTAAATACGGTGCGATCGACGATATTGCCAATGATGCGCGACAGAAACACCACGAAGGTGTTAACCACCCCCTGAATCAACGCCAAGGTCACCATATCGCCGTTCGCAACATGCGACATCTCATGCCCCAGCACCGCCTCGACTTCATCCTTGTCCATTGATTGCAAAAGACCGGTGCTGACTGCAACCAGCGCATTATTGCGATTCATGCCGGTCGCAAAGGCGTTCATATCGGGCGAATCGTACACCGCGACTTCCGGCATGCCGACA
>CAZCAK010000519.1:0-1109 GCA_964496605.1 uncultured Acidiferrobacteraceae bacterium
TTTTCGATGCCGGCGATCGTCAAAACCATTCACGTGCAAGGGCAGGGCATGGCCTTATATGGTGCACGGCCCGCGGGCAATGGCCCATTCCCCGCTTTGGTCGTCATCCAGCACGCACCCGGCGTCGATCGATTTATCCAAACCATGACGCAGCGGCTCGCCGAGGCCGGCTACTACGCCGTCGCACCCGATCTTTACCATCGTCAACCCGAGCACGGGATCGACGGCATGGCGCGCATGGGTTTATTGAAAGATCGCGAAGTCGAGATGGATGTGAACGCGGCGGCGGAATTTCTGCGCGGTGAGAGCATGGTGGCGGCGGAACGCCTCGGCATTGTCGGCTTTTGCATGGGCGGCCGCGTCGCCTGGCTCATGGCCGCAGCCAATCCGCACTTCAAGGCCGCAGTGGTGTATTACGGCGGCAACATTCAGAAGCCCTGGGGCGATACGCCGGCGCCATTCG
This sequence comes from uncultured Acidiferrobacteraceae bacterium, assembly GCA_964496605.1. Lineage (GTDB taxonomy): Bacteria > Pseudomonadota > Gammaproteobacteria > Acidiferrobacterales > CAZCAK01 > CAZCAK01. The sequence continues at coordinate 464 of CAZCAK010000519.1, forward strand.
CGCGCACCAGCGAGATTCATTGTCCGATTTTATTTCACTTCGGCGCGGACGATTCCAATCCCTCGCCACAAGACCGCGCGAAGTACGATGCCGAACTCACGCGCTTAAATAAGGCGCACGAATTTTACGAATACCCCAACGCCGCACACGCCTTCATGAACTTCGAAAACGCCGAACGTTATCGCGAAGCCGCGAGCACGACGTCCTGGCCGCGGACGTTGGAATTTTTGGGGCGGCATTTGCGCTGACACGCGCGTAAGGTGCGCACCGCAATTTATCTTCAGGAAATAACTGACGCCAGCATCAAAACAGTGGGTAAGATATTACAATCGAGCGCTTTTTTAAAAAGTCGCGTAGCTGCAACGCTAATCCAATTAGCGTTGCAGTTTCTACGAAGAAGGTAAAGCACTCGTGCATCTCAATCCCAACTCAACGCGCCACCGGTTTGGTACTCAATCACGCGCGTCTCGAAGAAGTTCTTTTCCTTCTTGAGGTCGAGCATTTCGCTCATCCACGGGAATGGGTTGTTAGCGCCGGGGTATTGGGCGGGTAGTCCAATCTGCTGGCAACGGCGGTTGGCGATGAATTTTAGGTATTCATCGAACATGCCGACGTTTAAGCCCAGCACGCCGCGCGGCATGGTGTC
>CAZCAK010000520.1:0-1098 GCA_964496605.1 uncultured Acidiferrobacteraceae bacterium
ACCGCGGACAGGATGCCGCCGGCATCATCACCAGCGACGGCGAACGCGTATTCCTACGAAAAGACAACGGCCTCGTGCGCGATGTATTTCATACGCGCCATATGCTGCGCCTCGCCGGCCATATGGGCATCGGTCATGTGCGCTATCCGACTGCAGGCTGTGCGTCCTCGGCGGAGGCGCAACCGTTCTATGTCAACTCGCCGTTCGGTTTGGCGCTGGCGCATAACGGTAATCTCACCAACGCGGTGGAAATTAAAGAAGAGCTGTTCCGCGAAGACCTGCGCCATATCAACACCACTTCCGATTCCGAAGTCTTGCTCAATGTTTTCGCGCACGAGTTGCATACCGTCGCGAAGCTGCGTCTAACGCCGGAAGACATCTTTCGCGCCGTCAGCGGTGTGCACCGCCGTTGTCGTGGCGCCTACGCCGTGACGGTCATGATTGTCGGCTTCGGCATTCTTGCATTTCGTGATCCCTACGGCATTCGCCCGGTGGTTTACGGCAAGCGTGAAACCGATCAAGGTCCGGAGCATATGTTCGCGTCCGAGAGTGTCGCGCTTGACGTACTCGGTTACGAATTGGTGCGTGACGTCGAACCGGGCGAGGCGATCTTCGTCGCGCTCGACGGTCGTGTCTATGCGCGTCAATGCGCCGAGCATGTGCATCATGCGCCGTGCATATTCGAGCACGTCTATCTCGCGCGACCCGATTCCATCATCGACGGCATCGCGGTGTACAAGACGCGATTGCGCATGGGCGAGAAGCTGGCGCGCAAAATATTGCGCGAATGGCCCGATCACGACATTGATGTGGTGATTCCGATTCCCGACACCAGCCGCACCGCCGCGCTGCAGATGGCGTATGAAATGGATTTGAAATATCGCGAAGGGTTTATCAAAAATCGCTATATCGGCCGCACCTTCATCATGCCCGGCCAGGCGCAGCGTAAGAAATCCGTGCGACAAAAACTCAATGCCATCGATCTCGAGTTTCGTGGCAAGAACGTACTCTTGGTCGACGATTCGATTGTGCGCGGCACGACCTCGAAGCAGCTTATTCAAATGGCGCGCGACGCCGGCGCGAATAAGGTGTACTTCG
>CAZCAK010000521.1:0-1097 GCA_964496605.1 uncultured Acidiferrobacteraceae bacterium
CCGCCTCCCTTTTGTTGCGTCATCCGCCGTCTTGTAGCGACCAGCCAGCGCTCAGTGACGCTGCGCGGTTCAGTAATCACTTGCGCGCCGGTCATCATTTTCGCCGACCACTTGGATATGGCGAGCGATATGAGCGAACCGCTCATGCCGATAATAATGGAGAACACCAACAGACCGTTGATATCGACGCCGCTCGCCGCGAGGCCGCGATCGAGGCCGAGTAGCCGCAAGGAAATGCTGAGCATCGCCACAATTGCGAGATTGGTCAGCAGAAAAAGAAATAGGCGTTTCACGCGGCTCCCCCCGAAAAAAAGCAATAGCAACTCGACGTTTAAATGCGCCCGCGTAACCCTAGTTTCAAGAGGCCACAAACGCCTGCTTAAGGCCGTCGAATACGAATTGCACCGCCAAGGCCGCGAGCAACACGCCCAGTAAGCGGCTGACCACATTCGCGCCAGTCTCGCCAACCAGCCGCATGATGCGCGCAGCCCCGAGTAAAGTAATCAGCGTTATCGCCAACACGAGCAAGAGCATACTAAGCACCGTTGCAATGATCACCGGATCGCCGCGGCCATTGGCCAACATCAATAACACCGTCGTCAGCGAACCGGGGCCAGCAATTAGGGGAATGGCCAAGGGAAACACCGAGATATCTTCCCGGTGCTCGGCCTCCACACGTTCGGTGGGGGTGGTCGAGCGCAAACCGGACTGGCGCACAAATACCATTTCCAAGGCAAGCAGAAATAACAGTACACCGCCCGCTACCCGAAACGCTGCGAGTCCGATGCCAAGCGTATGTAGGATCGCGTTACCGACGACGACAAATAATACCAACACGCCGGTGGCGATCATGGTCCCCTTAATCGCCATCTTGCGCTGATAGGCACGACTGCCGCCGTGAGTCAGTGCAATAAACATCGGCACCAATGCGATCGGGTCGATGACCACGAACAGCACGACAAACGTATTAAATATCGTTTCTAGCATCGATGATCGTTACTCGACACCCGGCGAACGGGACTGGACCCGCGGCGATTATGCCTGTTAGGGTGATACCATACTATACGCATTTCCGCGCATCTATTTCGAGCTATGGG
>CAZCAK010000522.1:0-1094 GCA_964496605.1 uncultured Acidiferrobacteraceae bacterium
CCTCTTATGCGCGCTACCGATTGCGCGCGGCGATTTCTGCGCCACCTGCGATAGCGACTTACCGTCGCTGGGACATGCTTGCCGGCAATGCGCCGCACCGCTCGCGGCCGGCGTGGGTCTCATCTGCGGCCGCTGCCAACGGCGACCGCCGCCGTTCGTACGGACACTGGCGCCCTATCGCTACCGTGCACCGCTGGCGCCGCTGGTACAAGCGTTGAAATATCGTCACGACCTCGTCGTCGCGCGCGCCCTCGGTGCACTCTTGGCGCAACACATCGTCCATCACGGCACGCGTGCGCAGCTCATCGTACCGGTGCCGTTACATCGACATCGCCTCCAGTCTCGTGGCTACAATCAGGCACTGGAGCTGGCACGGCCGCTTGCCCGGCAACTACAGCTGCCGCTGATGCCCCTGGCGCTCCGTCGCGTGCGCGCCACGCGGCCACAAACGGAGTTAGCCGGTAAGGAACGCGCGCGCAATATGCGCCGCGCCTTTGTCGCGAGCAGCGCTGTCGTGGGTCAGCACATCGCCGTGGTCGACGACGTCATGACTAGCGGTCACACCGCCGCTGCGGCAGCGCAGGCGCTATTACACGCCGGTGCACGGGAGGTAGAGGTTTGGATTTTGGCGCGGGCATGAGTCCGCGCGAAGAGATTTAGAGCTTACTTTTTACGATCGCCAAACGTTCGTTGGCATAACGCACCAAGGCCGGTGCGGCATTACCGAGGTCGCGCGCGTGCAGATAGGCATCTTCCGCCTCGCGCCATTGTTGCTGCGCCTCATACGAGATACCGACACCGACCCATAGGCGCGGCTCCAGCGGACGCAGATTCAGCGCCACGCGGTATTGATTGACGGCATCGGCGTGCCGTCCGGCGCGTTGCAATAGCGTCGCCTCGAAGCCGAGAAAATCCGGATCGTTCAAAGCACTCGGGCGTGCAGCCTGCAATACTGCGAGCGCCTTCGCGTCTTGTCCTTGTTCGACATAAGCACGCGCCGCGAGCTGCGCAAAAACAGTTTGCTGTGGTAGAAGCTCTATGCCTTCATTCAGCACCGTCGTAGCATCGCCCCAGCGATGTGCGTCGATATACAA
>CAZCAK010000523.1:0-1094 GCA_964496605.1 uncultured Acidiferrobacteraceae bacterium
GGCGCGGCGTCGGTGGTGCGATCGGCGCTTAACAGGCGCTCAACATAACGCGCGAGCAAATCGACTTCGATATTGACCGAACGCCCTGGCGTGAGATTCGCGAGGTCGGTGGCACTTAAGGTATGCGGGACAATATTGACATTAAACGTGTCTGAGGTGACGCCGTTTACCGTTAAGCTCACGCCATTAATACAAATCGAACCCTTCTCGGCGACGTAGCGCATCAGCGTCGGCGGCAAGCGAAAATGAAATACCTGCGAACGCCCCGCCGGTGCGATCGACACCAGCTCGCCGATCCCGTCGACATGGCCGCTGACTAAATGTCCACCGAGACGATCCGCCGCGCGCAGCGCCAGCTCTAAATTTACCGGCGTACCGACGCGCCATTCGCCAAGCGTCGTGCGCTTCAAGGTTTCGACCGATACATCGGCGCTAAACCGCGGCGGCGCCAAAGTGACAGCCGTGAGGCAAATACCATTGACGGCAATGCTATCGCCGATGCGGCTATCCGCGAGATCGAGTGTCGCGGCATCGATGGTAATGCGCACGTCGTCGCCACGCGGCTCGATCGCGGCGACCTTTCCGACCGCGGCGATAATTCCCGTAAACATTAGTGCGCCTCCGGATAAACGACGCGCGCGATCACGCGCCAATCGTCGCCGACCGCGCGCATATCGATGGGTTGCAGCGCAATACGTTGTGACATTGCGGTTAGCTCTGGCAAAGAAAACATCGGCCGCGCCACATCACCCAGCAGATGCGGCGCGAAATAAATAATCACTTCGTCGATCAAGCCCGCCTGCAGTAATGCGCCGTTCACCTGCGCCCCCGCCTCTACCAAGACTTCGTTAATCTCGCGCTCGGCAAGCCATTGCATCGCGCGCGCGAGATTCGGCTTATGCGCGCGCGCCGGCACGGTAACGACTTCGGCGCCGGCGCGCGTTAACGCGGCGCTACGGCTCGCATCCGGTGCGCTGGCAATAATCCACGTCTTGCCCGGTAAGCCGAGCAATTTTGCCGTTTCCGGTGTGCGCGTGCGCGTATCGAGAATCACCCGCGTGGGTTGTTGCGGAATGTCGAATGCACGCACATTG
>CAZCAK010000524.1:0-1091 GCA_964496605.1 uncultured Acidiferrobacteraceae bacterium
ATGACCGAGTAATAAATCTCCCAATACACAGATGCAATAACTCAGCGCCAGGAACGCGCCGAGGCTGAGGGCAAGTACGCGCCAGTCGAGTTTAGGCACGGCGCGGATCTGCGACGGAACGAAGGCCAAGAAACTGTTGCGGCGCGCTACGAAAACGACCGCGGCACGATAGGGAGCAAAAGTAATACGTCAGTCCATGGTGTATCCAGCTGATGTCGTTAGTCGGTTCTACCGTCATCCCACAAACCGGATCGCGCGCCATGGTCGCCGCCGAATTCGGCGAGTTCGGTGCCTCATTGTGTGCTTCCACCGGCGTGTCGTGGCGATTCGCCGTGTAATGCATGACGACAAAAAATGCCCCGCCGTTCAGCAGTAACCATGCGAGATCACTCAGTGCTTCCATGGGGTTCGCCTCTGATCACTCATGAGGCTAAAGATAGGGGCAGAAGCGCGATCGTGCCTTGATTTAAGTCAATTGCGGATGGTGATGCTCAATGATCGCAGTGCCCGATCTCGATTAGCCGTTTGAGTCGTTCTAAATCGTCGATCAATACTTGGCGCCGATCGATACGAATCAAACCGTCGGACTGAAGCTTTGATAGTGCGCGGCTGATGGTTTCGAGCTTGAGCCCTAAGTAATTCCCGATTTCCTCGCGCGACATCTTGAGATGAATCTCGGTCGGGGAAAATCCCAAGGCCTGAAGGCGCGCCGACTGATTCAATAAGAAAACGACGACGCGTTGTTCCGCCGTCATATTGCCGAGAAGCTGCATGAGGTGGTGGTCTTTACCGATCTCGCGGCTCAAAATCTTATGAAATTGGTGTTGCAACGGCGGTATCTCGCGGATCAGACCCTCTAAGGATCCAAATGGGATTTCGCACACTTCGCCGTCGTCCAAGGCAACCGCATGACTGCTGTGTATGCTTTCGCTAATGGCGTCGAGTCCCATGATCTCACCGCCCATATGAAAGCCGCTGATTTGCTCCCGACCCTCATTGTCGAGCGTGTAGGCCTTAAACATGCCGGAACGAATCGCGTAAAGGAAATGGAACGCATTCCCGGCGCGATAGATATGCTGACCGGCGCGTAC
>CAZCAK010000525.1:0-1086 GCA_964496605.1 uncultured Acidiferrobacteraceae bacterium
TATGACCCGTCGCACCCTTTCCATTCTTGCCACGCTCCTCGCCGTGGCCGTTCCCGCCGCCGCCGTCTACGCATGGACCGGCGCACCTACTAACCCACCAGGAAGCAACGCAAACGGTCCCGTATGGTCGCAGCCAACCGCAACGAACCCGCAACCGGGCGATGCGGTATTTACAAACGGTCGTGCTCTTCAAGCATGGCAGCAGTCAAACACGGGCGGTATCGGTACGCTGAACATGGGAAACTGGAACTCAACCGGTACTGGTTTTATTTTGGGTCTTTACGGTCACGTCAACATGTTTCCGGCAAACGGCTCAACGACTGCGCCGATCTTGTCGATTGGGACATCTGCACAGCAAGGCCGACTGAACGTCTTCCAAATTTGTTTGTATGGCGACTCATGTCGCACCTCATGGCCCGCAGGTGGCAGTGGTGGATCAGGCATGGCAACGTCGTCAGCTGACTTGCGCTACGTCGCAAAGGCAGGCGACACGATGACAGGCGCTCTGCTCGTTGGAACAGGCGGTGCTGCTGTAAACACCGGTGCGAGTGGTCAGGCACTCTATGTGCATGGAACTTGGGACGGTATTCATACGCAGGGAGATGGGGCAAGTGGTATTTATTCAGATGGCGCGCAATACGGTGGTTTGTTCCATGGAACCGGACCCGCAGGTACTGGCGTAAGCGCGTCCGGAGGTGGAACTGGTTATGGTGGTTACTTCACGGTTCCGGGTGCTGGCGTTGGCGTCCACGGTGACGCTGGCGTGAACGGAGAAGCAGTCCAAGGTTTTGCAGGAGCAGGCGGCAACGGTGGACACTTTGACGGAGGGAACCGTGGTGTTTGGGGGACGAGCACTGGAGGCGACGGTGTTCGCGGTGATTCAACAAATGGAAACGGTGTGATTGGGGCATCGACGAACGCTCGTGGCGTTTGGGGAATTTCAAGTAGTGCTGTTGAGGCTATTCGTGGTGATTCAACAAATGGAACCGGAGTCCTCGGAGCAAGCACCAATGCATGGGGTGTCTATGGACTCTCGCAAAACAGCTATGGCGTGATCGGAATCACGAATGGTGCGGGCTCTATCGG
>CAZCAK010000526.1:0-1078 GCA_964496605.1 uncultured Acidiferrobacteraceae bacterium
TTTGCGCGCTTGGCGGGTTTCGATTTGCGAACGGTCGCTTTTTTCTTGGTGGCGCGTGCCATGATGTAGTCCTCGGGTGCGTGGTCGTGCGTATGATTACCAAAAAACGTGTGCCGACGCTACCGCTGCGCTATAAATGGCGGCGTCCGCTCTCTTAATACAACTTTGCGATCGGAACTTCGCGTCGCAATAGTCGTCAACTCTCGCGAGCGCGGGTTTATTTACGCGTCTAGATCCGAAACATCACCAAGCCGTTTTTGCCGATATCGACGGAGCCGCAATGAAACTATCGATCGCATTATTAACCGCCGGATGGATTGCCACCGGTTTACCGGCGTTAAGCTTTGCCGGTGACGAGCAGCGCGAAGCCGAGGTGCGCGAGCGCGGCGCCGACGTGATGCCGTTTAATCTCAAGGACACACTGCATACGTTCACCAAGACGCAAACTGGGGGCACGCAACGGGTGGTCGCGCGCGATGCATCGAATGCCCAGCAGGTGACACTGGTGCGGCGGCATTTGCGCGAAATACAGCAGCAATTTCTCCACGGCAATTTCTCCGGCCCGGAACATATTCATGGGGCCGAGATGCCTGGTCTCGCCGAGCTCAAGGCCGCGAAACCGGGCCAGATAGCGATCGATTATCGCGACGTTCCGGGCGGCGGCGAACTAACCTACAAAACGTCGGATGCGCGATTGCAATCGGCGCTCCATGCCTGGTTCGATGCGCAGCTCAGCGACCACGGTGCCGATGCGATGGAAGGGCATCAGCACCATCATTAACGCTGCGCCAAGTCATTTGGGCTGTTGAATTTTCTTACGCGGATCGCCCGGCGGAATCGGACCCTTCTTCGGTTTGCCGCCGTCGGTGACCAGCGGTTCCAATAAATCGTCGTCAGCGCCGGCATCGCGACCGCCGCCGCCACGGGTGCAGCCGAGGGTATCGCCGGATACTGTTTGTCCATTGACCGAATTGGTGCAGGTCCATTTTCCGGTTTCGAAATTCCACTGCGGGCTGCCGCCGCAACTGTAAATAGTGCCGTTAGAATCCTGTACACACTCGGCGAGCGCGACGCCGCT
>CAZCAK010000527.1:0-1064 GCA_964496605.1 uncultured Acidiferrobacteraceae bacterium
CGGCAAGGGTGAGAAGAACTCGATTTTGACGTCGTATAACCGCAATTTTCCGCGACGCAACGACGGCAATCCCGCAACGCACGCCTTTATTGCAAGTCCCGAGGTAGTCACGGCGTATGCCTTGACCGGCGATCTCGCCAGCGATCCTATTCATGACGGCCTACACATCAATGGCACGACCATCAAATTGGAAGCGCCGCACGGTGAGGAGCTGCCGCAGCGCGGATTCGTTGCCGACCAGGCCGGCTATGTCGCGCCGACCGCAGACCCGGAAAAGGTTGTATTGCGCGTCGATCCGATCAGCGAGCGTCTGAGCCTGTTACAGCCCTTCGAATCCGACGATAAAAAGGGTTATATCGATTTGCCGGTGTTGCTGAAGGCGGTCGGCAAGTGCACCACCGATCATATTTCACCAGCGGGGCCTTGGCTTAAGTTCCGTGGCCATCTCGACCGCATCAGCGACAATATGTTCTCCGGCGCCAATAATGCGTTCGCGGCACAACCGGGTACCGGTTATAACGTCTACACACATGAAGAAGGTCAGCCACTACACCAGATCGCGCGCGACTATAAGGCGCGGCAGCGCGGCTGGGTCGCCATTGGCGATATGAATTATGGCGAGGGCAGTTCGCGCGAGCACGCCGCGATGTCGCCGCGCTATTTGGGGGCGCGGGTAGTGATCGCCCGGAGTTTCGCCCGTATCCATGAGACCAATTTAAAGAAGCAGGGCGTATTACCCTTGCGCTTTGCCGATCCGACCGATTACGAGCGTATTCGCAAGGACGATCGCTTAAGTTTTCCCGATTTAGATAAGCTCGAGCCGGGTGTTCCGGTTCCGATCGTAATTAAGCATACCGACGGCACCGAAGAGCTCATCAGCGGCATTCATACCCTCACCACCGAGCAAATCGCCTGGTTCATGGCAGGCTCGGCGCTGAATCTCATCCGCACCCAACAAACCATCAAGGCCCAGCAGCACTCACAGGTCGGAACCGCATAACGGCACGGGTTTTGTGTTGACAAGGCAGAGGTGCTTGCGCACAATTCGCGGCTTACGTTTTTGG
>CAZCAK010000528.1:0-1063 GCA_964496605.1 uncultured Acidiferrobacteraceae bacterium
TTCGGACTTTACTCAACGGCATTCTGTGGCCCGGTCCCGATATCGGTCGGCGCCACGCCGCGTTGATGCGCAGCGTACGCGATGCCGGTTACGAAGTCGGTATTCATTGCTACGACCATATTCGCTGGCAAGATGGCTTGGCGCATATGAACGCGGCGCAAGTCGCGGCGGAATTCGACAAGGCGCGTGTCGCGTTCGCGCGTATCTTCGGTGCGCCGGCGACCACGGCGGGTGCCGCCGGTTGGCAGGCGAATGCGTTTAGCTTGGCGGCTTACGACGCGGCGCGGCTCGATTACGCCAGCGACGCGCGCGGCTCGCGGCCGTTTTTCCCGCGCGTCGGCACCACCGTATTTAAAACGCTGCAAGTGCCGAGCACCTTACCGACGCTGGATGAACTGATCGGCCGTCCGGAATATCCGCTCGATCGCTTGATCGACACCTATCTCGCGCAGATCCGCGTCGAGCGGCCAAACGTTATGACGGTGCACGCCGAGCTCGAAGGCATGCATTACCTCGCCTGGTTCGAGCAATTCCTACGGCGCGTACAAGCCGCCGGCATCAAAGTCGTCGCGATGCGCGACATCGCGCAACAAGCGCTCGCCGATCGCGCGAATATTCCGGTGTACGAACTGGTACAAGGCAGCGTCGACGGCCGCTCCGGCACGCTCGCGTTACAAGGCGCCGCGGCGTAGCGACACCGTTGTAACAGTCCGTAAGGAGGGAGGGTATGGGTCATCTAGCGAAGCATTCCGTGACCACGCTGATCGGAATTCTGTGTACGTTGGGTTAGCCGCACGCGTCACCGAGCAGAATCTTAGAACGTAGGGTGCGCACCGCGCACCGTTCCTTGTTTCATGCCGGGTCGTTACTTGCCACGCCTCAAAAAAAGTCTGGCGTCATTCGATGATCGAATGTGTGGGCAAAAGAAAACGCCGCGCATGCACATCGAACCGGCGTCGCTGCTCGTCGATAACATAACGGTGCGCGGTGCGCACCCTACGTCAACGACGAGTTAGAACATTAGGTTGGTTAGCCGCAGGGCGTAACCCAACAAAATCTTATC
>CAZCAK010000529.1:0-1061 GCA_964496605.1 uncultured Acidiferrobacteraceae bacterium
GATCGGTGTCGTCATAACGTTTTTGCGCGCGCTCGCCAAATTCACGCGTGCGGTCGAGGAGGGCCGCGGTGTGTGGCACGCAAAAGGTGCGAAATAGGGCCAGTTCTAGCGAGCGGGTATAGTCAAACGGAAAGTCGTAGCAAGTGCTCAAGAATATGATGCGCTGATGATCCAACACCGGATCGAGTTGTTGGATTTGTCGCAAAATGTCGAATTTATCCATACGGCGTCAATGCGCATCCAAGGCGCGAGCAGAGGTTTTGTACGTATCACGCGAAGGCGACGATGGTAGTGCAAGCGGTGGCGGCGCTCAATGGCGTTCTTGTAGATTCACGAATTTTTATAGGTACGCAATATGTAGCCAGCGACTCTGCGTCATCGCGCACGGTACCCAGACCGCGTATCGTGGCGATCCAATCAAGTCGCGAACACAAGCACACGACGGTAGCGAACGGCTACCGTCGTGCGTTAATTAGTGAAGCCGGAGGGACTTAAGGAAATGTACCGCGCCGATGTCTCGCCATCGCTTCGGTTCGATGGGTTTCGTCGACGCCCAGCTGTTCCCGATTGCGTTCTTGCATCTCGCCATCGGCGCGGCCCTGCGGCGCCTGCGCCAGCCGCGGTGCCGGCGCCATTTCGTTGACGACTTTGTCGGTATTGGTTATCGCCTTATCTTTGCTCCGATTCATAACATCTCCTTCATGGCGGAACTAGCTCAATAAATTATCGTCGCGGTCTCCAACCGATCCACGCCAGGCGCCGGTTTCGACGCCACGACGTTCGAGAAATTCTTTTAGGTGCTCGAGATCGTTGTGCACCCGGCTCTTGGCGATACCGAGCGCGGAACCGACGTTTTGCGCCGCGCCTTCCGGGTTGTAATCAATATGCAGCGAGATCTCGGTGCGATTATTGTCCACTGGACGGAATTCCACGAAGCCGCCGTTATCCGGGCCGCTGATACTGCGCCACTCGATTAGCTTATCGGGAATTTGGCGCGTAATCTCTGCGTCCCATTCGAGGTCTTTGCCCCATACGCGTGCGTGCCAATGTACGTGGCGATC
>CAZCAK010000530.1:0-1055 GCA_964496605.1 uncultured Acidiferrobacteraceae bacterium
AGATTCTTCCCGGTGTGTCGGTGGTGCGTTGTCCGCCGGATCATGCACGCTTCGCCGATATGCCGGTGGTGATTTTTCCAGGCAATGTCGGCGACGACAAGGCGCTCGCGACAGTTTGTCAGCGCTTGATCGGCGATTCCGCCACAGCGAACGCGGCGCGCAAAATTTAGGATCGCGTTCCGCCCGATACTTTCAGCGCAACAAGAATTTTACAAACGGTATTTACGCGTAAGCGATCACGCCTGAAACACCAAACGCGTCGCTCAGCCCGCGCAACAAGACAACTGCGTCACGTCTTTGCTGAACGTTTGTGCCGCGAGCTTCAGGCCCTCGACCATTGTTAGGTATGGAAATAATTGGTCCGCGATGTCGTGCACGGTCATGCGCGCGCGCAGCGCGAGCGCCGCGGATTGAATGACCTCACCGGCATCGGCGGCGAGGATCTGCGCCCCGAGCAAGCGACCGGAATGTCGCTCGGCAACGAGCTTGATAAAACCGCGCGTGTCGAAATTGGCGAGCGCGCGCGGTACATTCGCGAGCGTGAGTGTACGCGCCTCGGCGACGAGCCCGCGTGCTCGCGCCTGTGCCTCGCTAAGGCCAACAGTCGCGATCTGCGGATCGGTAAACGTTACCGTCGGCATTGTCGCGAGATCGAGCGCGCTATTTCCGCCCAGCATATTGTTCGCCGCACGTGTGCCGGCGGCCGCAGCGACGTACACCAGCTGCGGTGCATTGGTGCAATCGCCGGCGGCGTAGATCTGCGGGACATTCGTTTGCATATGCTCGTTGATCACAACCGCGCCATCGGCATCGGTCGCGACACCGACCGCCGCAAGATTGAGCCTATCGGTATTGGGTCGCCGCCCGGTCGCGATCAATAAGCGATCGCCGCGTAACGTTTCATCACCGACCGCGACATGAAAGCGTAGACCGTCGTGACGCACATGACCCATCGTGCGACCGAGGACGATGCGCATGCCTTCGACTTCGAACATTTCCTTTAGCGCCTCACCCAAAGCCGGATCTTCGCGCGACAGTAATGCGCCGCGCGCGAT
>CAZCAK010000531.1:0-1050 GCA_964496605.1 uncultured Acidiferrobacteraceae bacterium
GGACGGTCGACGTCTTCTGGTGCAGCGCCTTGGCGTTCTTGATCGCCGCGGCTGCCGCCGCATCCGGCGCCTTGCCGTCCTTGTTGTCCTTGGACGGCTTGGTCAAGCCCTTCGGCTGCGTGAGTCCGAAGAGCCCCGCCATGGTGTGCGGCGCGGCAGCGAGCGCCGCCTTCGCTGCCGCGAGCGCGTCGTAGGCCGGAACGAGCGCGGCAGCGAGCGGCTTGATGATCTCCATCTCCGCCTTGATGTCCTCCGGCTTCGCGCTGTCGTCCTGCTGCATCGCCCAGAGGTTGGACAGCTCGTCGAGATCCGCTTGGTAGGCATCCTGGTACGCGGCCTCGGCGTCGTCCACGTTCTGCTGGAGGAGCGCGGTCTGCGCGTCGGCCGCGTCCTGGCCGTCCCCGCCACCTGCGGGAGGAGGCGTGTTGTCCGGCGGCGCAGAGCCGTCGGGAGATGATCCTCCTGCGGAACCTCCGCCCGGCGGTGCGCTTGCGTCCGAGGAGCCCGCGCCGCCGCCATCACCGCTGCCAGCATCACCTTGTGATCCGTCCGCCGGGCCGTAGGCGTCCGACGTGTCGAAGCCGTCGGACGGCACGTCTTGATCTGCGCCTCCTTGATCCGCCGCATCCAACGCATCGTCGAACGCCGCGTCGTCCGCATCCGAATTGTCGGCGAAGTCCGTATCGTCGCCGTCGTCCCCGATGCGCGTCCGCGCGAGCGCCTTGTATCCGTTCGTGCTCATGCCGCGACCACGGGAGACTTCGCCGGGGCCACGTACGCGACGCCCGCTCCGAGGAGTAGCGCGGCGGCGAGGCCAAGAAGCCCGCCACGCACGGTCAGGGGGGCGCCCGGCCAGAGCGGCGCGGAGAGGAAGCTCCCTCCAGGAGTCGGAACCGTCATGTACGTCGGCGCGTCCGACGACGAAGATGCACCGTGCGGCAAAGCCGGACGCGGCGACGAGGATGCGGACGAAGGCTTCGGCGCCGATCCGGTCCCCTTCGCCATGATCGCCTTGAACGTCGCATCGCCGACGACGCCGTTGGCGAACTG
>CAZCAK010000532.1:0-1047 GCA_964496605.1 uncultured Acidiferrobacteraceae bacterium
GCAAATGCGCGCAGCGAGGCTCGGGTCGATATTCAAAATCTTCTTTGTGCCGTTGAAATCGCCGAGCGTGGCGTCTTTCAGTTCGCCGTTGGTCAATTTGAAATCCGGCGCCTTAGCACCGACCTTCGGTAGATCGCCACTGGTGCTAATCGTATTACCTTTAAAAGTAATCTTTGCCATCGCGTGCTCCTGTGTTGTTGTTTAGCGCATGCCCTTCTGTGCAGCCGGCGGATCGAGCCGGCGCTTCGTCACAATACGATTGAGCTGTTCGGCATAGTGCCGCATGTCGGCGTCGGTTTTGGTTTCGGTGGCGCACACCAAGATGGCGTTGCCGAGTTGCGGATAATATTCGCTCAAGTCGAAACCGCCGAGAATGCCTTGCGCCTCCAGGGCGCGTAGCGCATCGGCACTCGGCACCTCCAAGCGCAACACGAACTCGTGAAAGAACGGCCGCGCAAATACCGGCGTCACACCCGGCGTTGCCTGCAACAACTCCAGCAACTTGCGGCTATTGGCATGACTTGCAGCGGCGACCCGCTCTAAGCCGGCGGCACCGAGCAGCGACATATGAATCGTCGCCGCCGTAACCAGCAAACCTTGATTGGTGCAAATATTCGACGTCGCCTTGGAGCGGCGGATGTGCTGTTCGCGCGCCTGCAGCGTCAGCGTAAATCCCGGCTTGCCGTCGAGATCGACGGTGCGGCCGATGATGCGTCCCGGCATTTGGCGCACGTGCGCCTGCTTGCAACACATGAATCCGAAATAGGGCCCACCGGAAGATAAGGGACAGCCAAGCGGTTGACCGTCGCCGACGACAATGTCGACGCCGTCCCGACCCCAGGTGCCCGGCGCTTTTAATAAGGCCAAGGACACCGGATTGACCACCGCGATTGCGAGCAAATTCTGTGTGTGTGCCCAGTCGGTTAATGCGTCGACTTCCTCCAATACGCCGAAGAAGTTCGGTTGCGGAATAACCAGGGCGGCGAAGTCCTCGCCCTTGAAGCGCGCCAAACTTGCGGGATCGATATTACCGTCTTTCTCGTGGAA
>CAZCAK010000533.1:0-1047 GCA_964496605.1 uncultured Acidiferrobacteraceae bacterium
GGCGGCGCTCGATAATCGGCCGCTCAAATTCGAGGAATTCGAGCGCATGATGCCGCAAACGATTTTTGTCTCGGCGACACCAGGTCCATACGAGGCGACGCGCACCAAGGTTATTGTCGATCAGGTGGTGCGGCCGACCGGGTTGGTCGACCCCGAGGTTGAAGTGCGACCGGTCGCGACCCAGGTCGACGACTTATTATCGGAGATTCGCCTGCGCGTTGAGCGCAAGGAACGCGTGCTTGTGACCACGCTCACCAAACGCATGGCGGAAGATTTGACCGAGTACCTGCACGAACACGGCGTCGCCGTGCGTTATTTGCATTCGGACATCGATACCGTCGAGCGCGTCGAGATTATTCGCGATCTGCGCGCCGGCGTATTCGACGTCTTGGTCGGCATCAATCTCCTGCGCGAAGGTTTGGATATACCCGAAGTTTCTTTGGTTGCAATCTTGGACGCAGACAAGGAAGGTTTTCTGCGCTCGACGCGTTCGCTGATTCAAACGATTGGTCGCGCCGCGCGTAATCTCCAAGGCCGGGCGATTCTCTACGCCGATCGCGTTACCGATTCGATGCGGCAGGCCTTGAGCGAAACCGAGCGCCGACGCGAAAAGCAGCTGGCTTATAATAAAGAACACGGCATCACCGCGCGCAGCGTGGTCAAAGCGGTGCGCGATATTATCGACGGCGTATCGCGCCCCGGCGAGTTGCGACGCCAGCGCCTTACGATCGCCGATGAGGCAGCGGCGTACGAGGTCATGTCGCCGGAAAAGTACGCACAGACCCTCAAAAAGCTGGAGAAAGAGATGTTCCAGCATGCGAAGAATCTCGAATTCGAGCAGGCGGCGGCGATTCGCGACCGCATTCAAACCTTGCGTGCGCGGCATCTAGGGCTCGGGGCGCAGCAGGCGAGTTAGTCGATTCGAAATTGAATCGCTGAGGGGTTGTATGATATTTTGCGCGCTCGTTAGGCGCGTAGCTCAGTGGTAGAGCACTACCTTGACATGGTAGTGGTCGGTGGTTCGATCCCACTCGCGCCTACCAGTTT
>CAZCAK010000534.1:0-1045 GCA_964496605.1 uncultured Acidiferrobacteraceae bacterium
TTAACCCATCTGCTTTTCGCGTATTTCTTCTAAGGTCTTGCAGTCGATACACAGGGTCGCGGTCGGGCGTGCCTCGAGACGTTGCACGCCGATTTCGACGCCGCAACTTTCGCAATAGCCGTAGTCCTCGCTGTCGATGCGTCCGATCGCTTCGTCAATCTTCTTGATCAATTTGCGCTCGCGTTCGCGACTGCGAAGTTCCAGCGACATATCGGTTTCTTGGCTCGCGCGGTCGTTCGGATCGGGATGATTTGCGGTTTCATCTTGCATGGTGTGCACCATGCGCGTGATTTCGTCGATCAACTCCTGCTTCCACGCCAACAACACGGAGCGAAAGTGCTCGAGTTGTTTTTTATTCATGTATTTTTCGCCCTTCTTTTCGACGTAGGGCTTAATCCCGTGTAAAAGAGGGCTCGGGGCCTCTTTCTTTTTACTGACCGGCATTATGGACTCCTGTTCCGCTGGCGGGTGCCAGGAAAAATTAAGCGCGAATCTATACCAGAAAGGGGTAGGGGGTGCAAGGAACCGGATTGCCCTTGCAGATGAGCCCGGAGCCTGCCCTAATACGCGGTTTTTAAACTTCCATAGGCGTTTTTATGCTCCAAGCCTTGTTATTCGACGTCGACGGCACCCTAGCCGATACCGAGCGCGACGGCCATCGCGTTGCCTTTAATCGCGCCTTCACCGAGGCCGGGCTCGACTGGAATTGGGACGTCGAGCTCTACGGGCGCCTGCTCGAGGTCACCGGTGGTAAAGAGCGCATGCATTATTATCTCGACCGTTTCCGACCAGATTATCGTCGACCGCCGGATCTCGAGGCCTTGATCGCGCGCTTGCACGCACAAAAAACCAAACACTACACCGCGCTGCTGGCACGCGGCGAGATCCCATTACGCAATGGCGTTGAGCGTTTATTAAAAGAGGCGCGTGCCGCAGGATTGCGACTGGCGATCGCAACGACGACGACGCCGGAGAATGTGTACGCCCTGTTGGAACACACGCTCGGTCGCGACAGCATTGGCTGGTTCGAAGTCATCGCCGCGGG
>CAZCAK010000535.1:0-1032 GCA_964496605.1 uncultured Acidiferrobacteraceae bacterium
AGACGTTCGCCGCGGCATTGACCGAATTCGCTCATGAACGACCGATCCTTTCCGCTCGATAAGCGTCAAGTCCGGCGCGCATTTGCCCGCGCGGCGCGCAGCTACGACGCCGCTGCGGTACTGCAGCGCACGATCGGCGAACGCCTGATTCAACGCCTCGAGATCGTTAAGCTACAACCGCAGCGCATCCTCGACGCCGGTGCCGGCACCGGTTATTGCACGCGTCTACTTACGCGCCGTTATCGTCGCGCCGAAGTAATTGCGGTCGATATTGCGCAGCCATTGTTGTCTACCGCGCGCCAACAGCGTGGTTGGTTCAGTCGTAGTCGTTATGTCGGTGGCGACATCGAGCGGCTGCCGTTTGCGGACGACGGCTTCGATCTGGTGATATCGAATCTGAGTTTGCAGTGGTGCGATCCGGCGCGTGCATTTGGCGAATTATTGCGCGTGCTGCGGCCGGGCGGCTTATTGATGTTCACGAGTTTTGGTCCGGATACATTGATCGAGCTGCGCCGCGCCTGGGCCGCGGTCGATCGCGCGGCACACGTGCATGGCTTTATCGATATGCATGATCTCGGCGATGCCTTGGTGCACGCCGGCTTTGCCGAACCGGTGATGGATGTCGAACATTACACCTTGACTTATGCCGAGGTCGCGGACGTGATGCGCGACCTCAAGGCGATCGGTGCACACAACGCCGACCGCGAGCGAGCGCGCGGGCTGACGGGGAAGCGTCGCTTCGAACGCTTCATCGCGGCCTATGAGACTGCGCGTCGCGATGGCCGTATCCCCGCGACTTACGAAGCGGTCTATGGCCATGCCTGGGCACCGGCTATCAAACCGACAATGCAGCGACGCGCCGATGGCAGCATCGGAATACCGCTGCGCGCGATACGGCGGTCATGAACAGCTGGTTCATCACCGGGACTGACACCGGCGTCGGCAAGACCTTGGTCGCGCAATTGATGATATTGGCCTTGCGCCAACGTGGGCGCGTTGCAGCGATGAAGCCAGTGTCGGCTGGCTACAACG
>CAZCAK010000536.1:0-1025 GCA_964496605.1 uncultured Acidiferrobacteraceae bacterium
CAGTGCGATGGCCGCGCCAAGCGCGAGTCGCGCACCGGCAGCAAATAAAAATCCCGCGCCGTCGGCGCTCCATTTGATCGCCAGCGGCGTCGTCGCCCAAATGAGGGCCAGCGCAAAATACGCCATCGGTAATGCCACGCTCACTCCTCATACGTGCCATGGGCACGTCTACCGCTTAATGAAAAATAAATCGAACTACAGGGACAACTTAAACTGCGGAGGTCATTCGCAGCCGCCAGCGGCGAGCGCCGTGGCATCGGGGCAGGAGAATCAAAATGGAGGAGTGGAACAACATCGTGCCATCATGCGCAAACCGCGCGTGACGGTCAAGGGATGCGAGGCGACTGCGATGTCGTCGTTGGAACGCGCGGCGCTGGCCCAATATCGGTGATGGTGTAGGTGCCGTCGTAAGTGCGACGGCGCATCGCGGTTCGCAGCCGCGGCGTGCGACGCGGCGGCAGGTGGCGCACGATGGCGGCGCGCAATTTAAGCCCCCCAACGATGAGACTACGTGTGATGCGCCACGGCTGCGGAAATCCAAACGCGATGAGCACACGCGGCTCGAGTAGCGAATAAATCGCGCGGCGTAGTAGGGGGCGCAGAGGCAGCGGAAACCAACGCGCGAACATCTCGCGCGTGGCGACGCCGATACGCTGTGTCGCCGGACTGAATTTGAAATTGGCTTGCTCGTATTCGATATTGTAGCGCTCGAATGCGTCGAAGCTTTGCGGAATATCACGAATGCCCATGCGCGTGCCGACCGCGCACCAAAAATAATACATCGCCTCGCACTCCTGTTGGCACATCGGGCGCCAGCCGAAACGCGCGTTCCAGCGAATCGGCTCGTAGATAAACGTCGACAGCACGTAAAGAAAATCCTCATTGGCAATCGCGAAGCGGCCGTGGATCGCGTTCATGCGTGCCAGCGCCGCCGCGCCGCGGCCGTCGGTATAACCCCATTCGACCATTTCGCTGCGCACGATATCGGGGTCCTGCCCCATCAGCCCGCCGATGGAGGCGATGTT
>CAZCAK010000537.1:0-1010 GCA_964496605.1 uncultured Acidiferrobacteraceae bacterium
GACATGCTCCCGTCGGACATATGTCCGATCCTCGTTAGCGCGCCGAGCGATATAATTTGGCAGGTATTAAACAGCCGTCGTCACGCACAACACGGATTCGCGGGGGAAGTGTGCAATGGAGTACTCGTTACTCGGTACTATCGTCGTTGTTTTAGACATCATTGCACTCGTGAGTATCTTAATGGGCCGCGACACCGTCGGACATAAAGTGTTATGGGCGATTTTGGTACTGATTTTTCCCGTCGTCGGTATGATTTTGTATTACGTCCTCGGAAGAACTCCGCAAGACGCGTGAACCGCTGCAAATTGTTTTCATATCTTTAACCAAAGGAGACCCATATGGAACGCTACGAAAGCTCTGCTACTTCCTCGATCCTGACGTTTCTCGGCGGTCTCGCGATCGGCTACGGCGCTGCGTTATTGTTTGCGCCACGCTCCGGTCGTGAAACGCGTCAAATGATTACTGACTACGCGCAAAACACTGGTGAGAAAATTTCCAGCATGGCGCGCTCGGCGTTCGAATCTGCACGCCAAAGCGCAGAATCCGCGTCGCAAAAAGTTGGCGAGTATGTCGACGAAACCCGTGGCAAAGTGAAGTCCGCCGCGAGCAGCGCCGCATCCGCGGCGAGATCGTCAACGCATCAGTAGGGATTGACCTAGTCCTCGGGGCTTACTCCGACGTTTGTCCGATGTGACACTACGCGGGTAAGCCCAGAATTTTTTTCAGCTGTGGCCGCTGCTTCGATGCTCATGAAAGTTGCGGCATCGTAGTTTCACTCCTTGAGCTTGCTGTACGCGATAGGGAACGTCTCTTCTGAAAAAAATCGAGGATCGAATATGAAAAATTCCATTGCGCGCGAATTGGTCGAACGGAATGGCGTCGACTCCAACGAATTGTTGGATTTATTGATTCGTACGGCCGTCGCCGAGTTAGCGAATTATTATCACTACAGTTTACTGCGCATTAATCTCGTCGGCGTCGACGGCGAGGCGTTGAAAGAGATCGTCGA
>CAZCAK010000538.1:0-1009 GCA_964496605.1 uncultured Acidiferrobacteraceae bacterium
GGTCTTGGGTGCTTGTCACGGTTTCTCAGACACCGTGTCGATACCGGCACCGACGCAACTGATGCTGCATCAACCCTTAACCATTCCCGCGGATCGGAGCGCGGTGTTCATGCAGGACGGCAAGCTCATGAGTTTTGCGGCACTCAACGCCTATGCGCCGCATTGTAAATTCGAGCTGCACGATCCGGCACCGCAGGAACGCGCGGTGCGTCCCGATACCTTCGCCGTCGTCGGGCTGCGCCAGAATATTTATGTCTCGCAGCTGCCACCGCGCGGCACGCGCTTGGCGAGCACCGATGTCCCGACCTATTTCGTTTATGCCACCGAAATGCGGTTAAATTCGCCGCAACAACCGCAGGTGTTTCAGCTCACCTGCCAACACTGGGAACCGGGCGATGCGGCGGCGCCACGCTACGACACGCTGGACGAAATGCAGCACGCCTTGGGCGGTATTGCGACACTCAGCCGCGCGCAGCCGGCGTCGAGCCTGCATTAAACGCAGCTGCACGCAGTTGCCGCAAAGCACGTTACAATCGCCCCATGCCGCTCGTTGCCAATTCCGATCTACCGACCTTTGAACGCCTGCGCCTCGACGGCGAGACCGTCGTCACGCGCGATGCTGCCTTGCATCAGGATATCCGCGAGCTGCATATCGGCTTGCTCAATATGATGCCGGATGCGGCGCTCGCCGCCACCGAGCGGCAGTTTTTTCGTTTGATCGGCGAGAGCAATCAGATCGCACAGTTTTATATGCACCCCTTTACCGTGCCAAAACTCGCGCGCGGTGAAAAGGCGCGGGCGCATATCGCGCAATATTACGAAAGCTTCGAGCAGATTAAGGCCCAAGGGCTAGATGCATTGATCATTACCGGCGCCAATGTCACGCAGCCGGATCTGGCGCAGGAGCCATTCTGGCAACCGCTCATCGATGTCATCGATTGGGCGTATGAAAATGTCACCTCGACGTTGTGCTCCTGCCTCGCGACGCATGCGGTATTGCAATTTCGTT
>CAZCAK010000539.1:0-1009 GCA_964496605.1 uncultured Acidiferrobacteraceae bacterium
GTGTCACCGCCAACCGGTGTCGCGCGATAGGCCAGTGGTGCATGGGGTACGCGGCATAACACACCCCAGGCGGTGGTTTCGTAATGCGCCTCGTCGGTGT
Source organism: uncultured Acidiferrobacteraceae bacterium (assembly GCA_964496605.1). Lineage (GTDB taxonomy): Bacteria > Pseudomonadota > Gammaproteobacteria > Acidiferrobacterales > CAZCAK01 > CAZCAK01. Next base: position 101 of record CAZCAK010000539.1, read on the forward strand.
AAATAAAATTGTCCGGGTTCGCCACCGCAAGATCGGCCGCGGGCGCGCGGAACACGGTGACATGCGGCCGGCCGTGGGTAATCGCCACGAGATTACCGTGAAATAAGCTCACATTATTCACCGGCAAGGCGCCGCTGCAGCGCGTCACGAAGCAATAGCGCCGCTGCAAACGATCGGTGTCTTGCCAATACACGCGCACGCACCACTCGCCGGCCACTCCGCCCATGGGATCGAAGATCGCCTCGGCCGACGCGGCACCGTCGAGCAAGGTTAGTAACTGTCGCGCATGCGGGTCGCGACCATTGACGGTTCCGGTCTGCGGATTCAGCTCTTCTTGTATTAATAGGTAGCGCGGCGCAAGTGTCCGCAGGACGTCGCGGAAAATAATCGCGTCGGCGGCGTTCGCGGCATTGAGCGGCGCCGGCAAGGCCAGATCTGCCGATTGCGCACCCGCCTCCAACGCAGTGACGCTGCCACCCCAAGTATATAAAGACACATCGTTCAGGCGCGGATCGCAGGCGCGTGCGGAGGTCGTCGCGAAAATCTCGCCGCCATCTTGCCAGCGCTCGCCGGTCCAGGCGCCGAAGCCCTCGGGCAACGCGACCGCGGCGCTGACATTGAGCGCGAGCCAGGTGCTCGCCTGGTTGCCCTGATGAATGTGGTAATCCATGAGGCGCGCGTGACGCGCGAGCGATACCCGCTTGCGCGCGCTGGCGAGATACGCCTCGTTCATGACGCGATCTTGGTAATCCGATAACTCATCGGCATCGGCGGCGATGAGATCGATCAACACCTGATCAAAATCGGCTTCGCTGGTCGGTTGCCAGTCGGGCACGCGCTGCTGCATTGCGCTTATGAGCGTGTGCTTGAACGAGTCGTAATCTTTCGCGAGATAGTCGATCGCCGGCA
>CAZCAK010000540.1:0-1001 GCA_964496605.1 uncultured Acidiferrobacteraceae bacterium
ATTATCCCTATATCAAATATTGCCTGGCCAAAAAAGGTTACACGCTTAAAAAAGTTGCCGATGATCTGGGATTATTTGGGTCGCAATGCATACAGCAGGTGCTTACCCGAAAATACATTAGCGCGCGGGTTGAGAAGCATGTTTCAGAAATTATCAATATACCGCTGGAAAAACTTTTTCCTGATCGTTACCCATCGCTAAAAACTCAAGGGAAGAAAGGACGTAAAAAACCTGCTTAGGGAGGTTATAAAACATGTACAACCACTATCGCAAACTCGATCCTTCCAGGATACGACAACTTAAAAAACAAGGATTATCAAACGCGCAGATTGCGCAGCGGTTTGGCGTTACTCCGGGGGCGGTTTATAGCGTTTTACGTAAAATCACAACAGGGAAACAGTTTGAAAAACTGGTATTTACTTAGGGAATTTTTGAACCATTCGATGCAGGGTGTATTCCACGGCTATTTTGTCAATTAGTGCGTGGGACGCACCTTGTTTTTTTGAATTACCAGAGTTTCTTTAGTATTCATAGTTTTTGGCCAAACACACTCTGGCGCATCATTTGCCATTGTTTTTCCCATGCCGCCACCGGCGAGGAGGTAAAACCACTGCGGACAAACCTGGTGATCAGACCCTCCACCAGCGCCAGCAACAGCACCGCCACGTCGTTAACCGGAATGCGCAGGTTTTCATTGATCTCCGCTTCGCGCAGGATTTGTTTTAATTGGGTTTCGAGGCGTTCATAAATTTGCAGCACGCGTTTGCGCAAGCGTTCGGTTTCACCGACCAAGATATCCCCATAGAGCAAACGCGCCATACCAGGATTTTTGTCGGCAAAACCAAGCAATAGAAATAAAATATTCTTAATGCGTGGCTCGGCGCGGGATTCTTCCTCAAGTATGCGTGTAATGCGGCTAAACAGCGTCTCCTCAATGAATTCGAGCAGACCTTCGAACATTTTGGCTTTACTGGGGAAATGACGATAAAGCGCGGCCTCGG